>NZ_JBEXOS010000012.1:0-144050 GCF_040611655.1 Streptomyces sp. NPDC006552 | reverse complement strand
GTTACATTCCGAACCCGGAAGCTAAGCCTCATAGCGCCGATGGTACTGCAGGGGGGACCCTGTGGGAGAGTAGGACGCCGCCGAACTATTTTTGATAAGAAGCCTCTGGCCTCGAGCATTACGCTCGAGGCCAGAGGCTTTTTTGTTGCCCGTCACTTCGCGTTCACGTTCCCCCACCACCATCCAAGCCATGGGCACAGTTGCAATGCTGCAGGCCGCGGGCGTCGGAGTCGGGGACGAAGTGATCGTGCCGGCCTTCGGGAACGTCGAGGTCGCCGAAGCCGTCGTACAGGCCGGAGCGACCCCCGTCTTCGCTGACATAGACGCCGACACCTACTGCATCGATCCCTCGGACGTCGCCGAGCGCCTGGGCGCACGGACCGCCGCCGTCGTCGCCGTCCACCGCTTCGGCCACCGGGCCGACATCGGCCGGCTGCACGACCTCGGCAGCCGCCACGGGCTCCTCGTACTCGAACAGGGCGAGTCCGAGAAGCCGTACGACGAAGTGGCACAACGGCGCATGCACGCGGCCTACTTGAGCAGCCGGCTGAACGGTGTGCGGACGCCCGCGGGGCATGACGGGCACACCTGTCAGCAGTACGTCGTGCGGGTCCCCGGCAACGGGCGGCCCGACCGGGACGCCTTCGCCCGGGTCCTGCGCGGCAAGGGCGTCGCGTGCAGCGTGCCGGTGAAGACGCCCGTGCACCGTCTGCCGGCGTTCCGGCGCGACGTGAACCTGCCCGAGACCGAACGGGCCGCCGACGAGACGCTCGCCCTTCCCATCGACGGGACGATGTCGCGCAGGGAACTGCACCGCGTCGTGTCGGCGTGCAATGCGCTCGGTGGACTGCTGCAACCCGCCTTCTAGGCCGCAACGCGCCTTTGGAAGGCCGGTTCGAGAGGGCCTGAACGTCAGGTATGCTTTATTCCGTTGCCGAGCGGGAAACCGCGCACGTGACAGGCCCCTATAGCTCAGTCGGTAGAGCGTCTCCATGGTAAGGAGAAGGTCAGCGGTTCGATTCCGCTTGGGGGCTCGGTAATTGAGGCTCTCGCCCTGATCGGGCGAGGGCCTTTTTTCATGCCCCCGCCCGCCCGGGCGTCAGTCGTGCTGAAGGCCGGGCACCCGCATCGCGAGAATGGCCATGTCATCTGACGGGGCGTCCGCGGCGAACCGCTCGACCGCCCGCATGATGCGCCCCGCTACCGCACCGGCCGTCAGACCCGTACACCCCGCAAGGACGTCGGCCAGGCCGTCGTCGCCGAGCATGCGCGTGCCCTCGCGGCGCTCCGTGATGCCGTCCGTGACACAGAGCAGGACGTCGCCCGGGTCGAGGGTCATCGTCTGCTCGTAGAGTTCGAGGTCGTCCATGACGCCGAGCAGTGGCTGCGGTTCCGCGAACGGCTCGACCGAACCGTCCTGGCGCAGCCGCAGCGGGAGCGGGTGGCCGGCGCAGACCATCTTGAGGACGGCCGAACCGTCCTCCTGCGGCCACAACTCCCCGTAGAGCAGCGTCAGGAAGCGGCTGCGGGCGCCCTCGTCGAGGATCGCCGCGTTCAGGCGCTCCAGG
Organism: Streptomyces sp. NPDC006552; assembly: GCF_040611655.1. Classification (NCBI taxonomy): domain Bacteria; kingdom Bacillati; phylum Actinomycetota; class Actinomycetes; order Kitasatosporales; family Streptomycetaceae; genus Streptomyces; species Streptomyces sp. NPDC006552. The sequence goes on along the minus strand of NZ_JBEXOS010000012.1, from coordinate 142,482 downwards.
ACCGCCGGGCCGCCGAAGCCCTCGCGTGCCAGCAGCCGCAGCGCGTGGCGGGCCAGGCCCGTGACGGCCGCGGCCTCCGGGCCCGTGCCGCAGACGTCGCCGATCGCGAAGCCGTACGCGCCGTCGCGGATCGGGAAGAGGTCGTAGAAGTCGCCGCCCACCTCGTTGCCCTCGCCGGCCGCGCGGTAGATGACCTCGACCTCGACGCCCGGGACGTGCGGGAGCTCCGGTGGCAGGAGGCTGCGCTGCAAGGACTGGCTGATGGCCATGCGCTCCGAGTACAGGCGCGCGTTGTCCAGGGCCAGGGCCGCCCGGCGGCTCAAGTCCTCGGCCAGCTCCAGGATCTCCTGCCGGAAGTGCTCGTCCGTGGGCTTGCCGAGGGTGAGCATGCCGATGACGCGGTTACGGGCGACCAGCGGGAGGACCACTGTCTCGCCGCCGACCGCCGCGGCCGTCGCGAGCGTGGTGCCGATACCCGAGCTGACGCTGGCCGGTTCACCCAGGCCCAGACTGCGCATGGAGGTGCGCAACGCCGCCTGGTGGGCCGCCTCCGCGGGAGCGGCCCAGACCCGGGCGCCCGGCGTCGGCACGGGGTCCGGCGGGGAGATCTTGGCAAGGAGGGCCTTGAGGCCGTCGATGCGGTCCTCGTCCTCGTGCAGGACGTAGGAGAGGTACGGCTCCGAGGCCTGGTCCGCGATCATGTAGACCGCGCACCAGGTGGCGAGCGTGGGGACCGTCATCTGGGCCATCAACGCCAGGGTCTGGTCCCGGTCGAGCGTGCCGGCCAGCAGGTCGGAGGCCTCGACGAGGAAACTGAGGGAGCCGCGGCGCAGCTTTTCGAGCTCGCCGAGACGCGCCGACTCGACCGCCATGGCGATGCGGTCGGCCGCGAACTGCAGGCGCAGGGCCTCCTCGTTCGAGTAGCGGTCGGGCGCCTCCGCCGCGACGCCGAGCGAGCCGGTGAGGCGCCCCTCGACCTTCAGCGGAACCGTGACGACCGAGCGCATCCCCGTACCGTTCAACAAGGGGACCGCGCCCGGGACTTGGGTGAGGTCCTCATGGACGGCGGGCATCCGCGCCGAACCGTAGCGGCCGGGGCCGACCTCGACCGGGACGCGGGCGAAGCGCTGGCGGGCGGAGGGCAGGCCGGTGGAGGCGCGGACCTCGAGTTCCGTCTCGTCGTCAGTGGCGAGGAGGAGGAACGCGGAGTCGGCGTCGAGCATGTCGCGGGCGCGCTCGACCGTGCGCTGGAGCAGGCCGTCGAGGTCGTCGGGGGCCGGCGAGCCGATGAAGACCTCGAAGGGGTCGGCGCCCGGGCCCTCGGAGTGGGCGCCGTCCGTGGCCGGCAGGCGCAGCGGGGTCTGGAGCACCGCGCGCTCGTGGTCGCGCACGAGGAGACAGACCGTGGAGGGTTCGCCGTCGGTGCCGCGGACGCGCAGGTGGGAGGCGTAGACGGGGCTCACACGGCCGCTGGCGCTGCGGATGCCGTAGCTGCCCTCCCAGCGCGAGAGCTGGAGCGCGTCCACGATGCCGGTGCTGGTGCCGGGGGTGTGCGGCCAGGCGACGAGGTCGGTGAGGGGCTTGCCCAGGACGAGGTCGGCGGCGTAACCGAAGAGGTGCTCCGCGTCCTCGTTCCACGCGGTGATGGCGCCGGTCCTGTCGATCTGTACGACGGCGACGCGTACGCGCTCGTCGGCGAGGGGGAGCAGCTCGGTGGGGAGGACCGGGCCCGCGGCGCGGGTGCCGACGGAGCGCTCGGGGAGGTCGATCTGGAACCAGACCCGCTTGTGGGTGGCCGAATAGTCGACGCCCCAGCGGCCGGCGAGGGCCGCGCAGAGCTGCAGGCCCCGGCCGCCCTCGCGGTCCGGGCTGCTCATGGCGATCGCGGAGGACTGGAGCGGGATCTCCCGTTCCGGATAGCGGTCGGAGACCTCGATGCGGACGTGGTCCTCGGCGCGCAGGCACAGGACCTCGGCGGCCGTGCCGGCGTGCACCACGGCGTTCGTGACGAGTTCGCTGGTCAGGACCACGGCGTCATCGACGATGTCGGCATGGCCCCATCCCTGGAGGGTGTCGCGCACGAAGGAACGCGCGGTCGCGACGGATCGACCGACCGGTTCGAAAGTGGCAGCCGCGCGCGCGGTGATCACAGAACTCCCTGTACGAGTTGTACTCGCTGTACGAATGTCGAGGCCCAGGTCTCCCGTACCCATGCAGCGGCCGCCCCTCCGATGCCCGCTCGTTTTCCGCCACCGCCCAGGCCGGGCGGACCGGGGTGGGTGGACAGCCGTTGCCAAGGTTACTTACCTTCGCCGTCCATGCGGATGCCGGTCGCCGGAGTTTCCGTCCGGAGGGTGTGCGGAGGGTGTGCGAAGCTGCCGAACTGTTATGGCCTGGTTCCACCATGGTGAAACACTGGGCAAGCTTCCAGGAAGAACGCATTGGAGAGCCGATGCGACGGTAGAAGCGAACCCGAGCAGTCCAAGCAGTTCAGGTCGACCCCTGCGGGAGGGACACAGTGGAGTCTGGCGCACCGACGCGGGGCAGGAAAGCGCGCGCAGAAGGCGGACAGTCCCTGAATAAACAGCACAAGTCGCGCAATGGCACCACGACGGTGGACACGGCGGCGCTGAACAGGCTGTTGGCAGGTCTGGTCGCGATGCGGGACGGGAATTTCCGCAAGCGGCTCACGGTCAGTGGCGATGGCGTGATGTCGGAGATCGCCGCCGTCTTCAACGAGGTCGCCGACCGGAATCTGCATCTGACGGGCGAGCTGTCCCGCGTGCGGCGCATGGTGGGGCGGGAGGGCAAGCTCACCGAGCGCCTGGAGACGGGGGCCTGCGAGGGCTCCTGGGCCGCTGCCATCAACGCATCGAACGCGCTCGTCGACGATCTCGTACGGCCGGTCTCCGAGGTCGGCCGGGTGCTCACCGCGGTCGCGGAGGGTGACCTGTCGCCGCGGATGGAGCTGCGCTCGCAGGTCCCGGACGGGACGGGGCATCCCCTGCGGGGCGAGTTCCTGAAGGTCGGGCGGACCGTCAACAACCTGGTCGACCAGCTCTCCACCTTCACCGACGAGGTCACGCGCGTGGCCAGCGAAGTGGGGACCGAGGGCAAGCTCGGCGGGCAGGCGCGCGTACGCGGAATGTCCGGTTCGTGGAAGGACCTCACGGATTCCGTCAATACGATGGCGTACCGGCTCACCGCGCAGGTGCGTGACATCGCTCTCGTCACCACCGCGGTGGCCAAGGGCGACTTGTCCCGTAAGGTCACGGTTCACGTCGCGGGCGAGATGCTCGAGTTGAAGAACACCGTGAACACGATGGTGGACCAGCTGTCGTCGTTCTCTTCCGAGGTCACCCGCGTGGCCCGTGAGGTGGGTACGGAAGGCGAGCTGGGCGGGCAGGCGCAGGTGCCCGGTGTGGCCGGCGTGTGGAAGGACCTCACCGATTCGGTGAACCTCATGGCGGGCAATCTGACCGCCCAGGTGCGCGGGATCGCTCAGGTCACCACGGCCGTCGCCAACGGTGACCTGTCGCAGAAGGTGACGGTGTCGGCGCGCGGCGAGGTGGCCCAGCTCGCCGAGACGATCAACCAGATGACCGAGACGCTGCGGACGTTCGCGGACGAGGTGACGCGCGTCGCCAACGAGGTGGGCGCGGAGGGCCAGCTCGGCGGCCAGGCCAATGTGCCGGGCGCCGCGGGGACCTGGAAGGACCTGACGGACTCCGTCAACACGGTCTTCCGCAACCTGACCACGCAGGTGCGGGACATCGCCACGGTCACGACGGCCGTGGCCAATGGTGATCTGTCGCAGAAGGTCACCGTCGACGTGGCCGGCGAGATGCTGGAGCTGAAGAACACCGTCAACACGATGGTCGACCAGCTGTCGGCGTTCGGCTCCGAGGTGACCCGCGTGGCGCGGGAGATCGGCGTCGAGGGTGAGCTGGGCGGTCAGGCCCTGGTGGTCGGGGCGGCCGGGACCTGGAAGGACCTGACGGACTCCGTCAATACGGCGTTCCGCAACCTGACCGGTCAGGTTCGCAACATCGCCCAGGTCACGACGGCGGTCGCCAATGGTGATCTGTCGCAGAAGGTCACCGTCGACGTCTCCGGCGAGATGCTCCAGCTGAAGAACACCGTGAACACGATGGTGGACCAGCTCTCCAGCTTCGCCGACCAGGTCACGCGGATGGCGCGCGACGTGGGCACCGAGGGCCGCCTGGGCGGTCAGGCGCGCGTGGACGGGGTGAGCGGCACCTGGAAGGAGCTCACCGACTCCGTCAACTTCATGGCCGGCAACCTGACGTCCCAGGTGCGCCAGATCGCGCAGGTCACGACCGCGGTGGCGCGCGGAGACCTGTCGCAGAAGATCGACGTGGACGCGCGCGGCGAGATCCTGGAGCTGAAGAACACCATCAACACGATGGTCGACCAGCTCTCCGCCTTCGCGGACCAGGTGACCCGGGTGGCCCGCGAGGTGGGCACCGAGGGCCGCCTCGGCGGTCAGGCGCAGGTGCCCGGTGTCGCGGGCGTCTGGCGCGACCTGACGGACTCCGTGAACGGCATGGCGGGCAACCTCACCGCCCAGGTGCGCAACATCGCGCAGGTCGCCACCGCGGTGGCACGCGGAGACCTGTCGCAGAAGATCGACGTGGACGCGCGCGGCGAGATCCTGGAGCTGAAGAACACCCTCAACACGATGGTCGACCAGCTGTCGGCTTTCGCCGAGCAGGTGACGCGGGTGGCGCGCGAGGTGGGAACGGACGGCATCCTCGGCGGGCAGGCCGAGGTGCAGGGCGTGTCGGGTACGTGGAAGGACCTGACGCAGTCCGTGAACGGCATGGCCAACAACCTGACCCTCCAGGTGCGCAACATCGCCGAGGTCACCACGGCCGTGGCGCGCGGCGACCTCTCGAAGAAGATCACGGTCGACGCCAAGGGCGAGATCCTCGAACTCGTCACCACGGTGAACACGATGGTCGACCAGTTGTCGTCCTTCGCCGAGCAGGTGACCCGGGTGGCCCGCGAGGTGGGCACCGAGGGCCAGCTCGGCGGTCAGGCGCGGGTGCCGGGCGTCACCGGCATCTGGAAGGACCTGAGCGACAACGTCAACCTGATGGCGAACAACCTGACCATGCAGGTGCGCAACATCTCCCAGGTGGCCAACGCCGTGGCCAACGGCGACCTGACGCGGACGGTCACCATCGAGGCGCGCGGCGAGGTCGCGCAGCTCGCGGACACGTTCAACACGATGGTGAAGACGCTGAGTTCCTTCGCCGACCAGGTCACCAAGGTGGCCCGCGAGGTGGGCACGGACGGCATCCTCGGCGGCCAGGCCCGCGTCCCCGGGGTGGCCGGTACGTGGAAGGACCTGACCGAGTCCGTGAACGGGATGGCGTCGAACCTGACCGGTCAGGTCCGCAACATCGCGATGGTCACGACCGCCATCGCCAAGGGCGATCTGACCAAGAAGATCGACATCGACGCGCGCGGTGAGATCCTCGAACTGAAGACGACGATCAACACGATGGTCGACCAGCTGTCGTCCTTCGCCGAGCAGGTCACGCGGGTGGCCCGCGAGGTGGGTACGGAGGGCCAGCTCGGCGGCCAGGCGCGGGTGCGTGACGTGGACGGCACCTGGCGCGACCTGACGGAGTCCGTGAACGAGATGGCCGGGAACCTGACCCGGCAGGTGCGCGCGATCGCGGCCGTGGCCACCGCGGTGACCCGCGGCGACCTGAACCTCAAGATCGACGTCGACGCGGCGGGCGAGATCCAGGTCCTCCAGGACAACATCAACAAGATGATCTCGAACCTGCGGGACACCACGATCGCCAACGAGGAGCAGGACTGGCTGAAGGGCAACCTCGCGCGCATCTCGGGCCTGATGCAGGGTCGCCGCGACCTCGACGACGTGGCCTCGCTCATCATGAGCGAACTGACGCCGGTGGTCTCTGCGCAGCACGGCGCGTTCTTCCTGGCGCTGCCCCTGGACGACGGCGCCGACCCGACGACCGCGGCCGAGGACGCGTACGAGCTGCGCATGTGCGGCAGCTACGGCTACTCCATGGGGTCCATGCCGACGTCCTTCCGGCCCGGCGAGACGCTCATCGGCACGGCCGCGCAGGAACGGCGCACGATCCTGGTGGACAACGCGCCCAGCGGTTACCTGAAGATCGCCTCCGGGCTCGGTGAGGCGCCGCCGGCGCAGGTCATCGTGATCCCGGTGCTCTTCGAGGGGACGGTGCTCGGGGTGATCGAGCTGGCGTCGTTCACACCGTTCACGCAGATCCAGAAGGACTTCCTGGGGCAGATCGCGGAGATGATCGCGACGAGCGTCAACACGATCTCCGTCAACACCAAGACGGAGGTGCTGCTCAAGCAGTCGCAGGAGCTGACGGAGCAGCTGCGGGAGCGCTCCGCGGAACTGGAGAACCGGCAGAAGGCGCTTCAGGCATCCAACGCGGAGCTGGAGGAGAAGGCCGAACTGCTCGCCCAGCAGAACCGCGACATCGAGGTGAAGAACACCGAGATCGAGGAGGCGCGGCAGGTCCTGGAGGAGCGCGCCGAGCAGCTGGCAGTGTCGATGCGCTACAAGAGCGAGTTCCTCGCGAACATGTCGCACGAACTGCGCACGCCGCTCAACTCGCTGCTCATCCTCGCCAAGTTGCTGGCCGACAACGCCGACGCGAACCTCACGCCCAAGCAGGTCGAGTTCGCCGAGACGATCCACGGGGCGGGCTCCGACCTGCTCCAGCTGATCAACGACATCCTGGACCTGTCGAAGGTCGAGGCGGGCAAGATGGACGTCTCACCGACGCGGATCGCCCTGGTGCAACTCGTCGACTACGTAGAGGCGACGTTCCGGCCGCTGACGGCGGAGAAGCAACTGGACTTCTCCGTAAGGGTGTCGCCGGAGCTGCCCACCACCTTGCACACCGACGAACAGCGCCTCCTTCAGGTGCTGCGCAATCTGCTCTCCAATGCGGTGAAGTTCACCGACTCCGGCGCGGTGGAGCTGGTCATCCGGCCGGCGGGCGCGGACGTGCCGAACGCGATCCGCGAACAGCTCCTTGAAGCGGGCTCGTTGCGGGAGGCCGACGGTGACCTGATCGCCTTCTCGGTGACCGACACGGGCATCGGCATCGCGGCCAGCAAGATGCGGGTCATCTTCGAGGCGTTCAAGCAGGCCGACGGCACCACCAGCCGCAAGTACGGCGGCACGGGCCTGGGTCTGTCCATCAGCCGGGAGATCGCCCGGTTGCTGGGCGGTGAGATCCACGCGGCGAGCGAGTCCGGCCGCGGCTCCACGTTCACGCTGTACCTGCCGCTGCACCCGGCGGAGCTGCCGCCCCAGGGGTACACGCAGCTCGCCCCGGCCGTGGAGCCGGGACAGCCGCTCGCCCTGGACGCGGCGCCGCAGGAGCCGGCCGCGGAGGCGGAGGCCCCGGCGGAGGTGGCGCCGTACCAGGAGCCGCAGAACGGCGCCGCGACGCTCTTCCGGCGCCGCCGCCGGTCCGCCCCGGCGGGGGAGGGCCACACGGCGCTCTCCGGGCAGGCGACGCCCGTCCAGCAGGACTGGGACGACGAGGCGCAGGAAGCGCCCAAGGCGCGGCGCACGTTCCACTTCGGTGGCGAGAAGGTGCTCATCGTCGACGACGACATCCGCAACGTCTTCGCGCTCACCAGCGTCCTGGAGCAGCACGGACTCTCGGTCCTGTACGCGGAGAACGGGCGGGAGGGCATCGAAGTCCTGGAGCAGCACGACGATGTGACGGTCGTGCTGATGGACATCATGATGCCGGAGATGGACGGCTACGCGACGACGACGGCGATCCGCAGGATGCCGCAGTTCGCCGGGCTGCCGATCATCGCGCTGACCGCGAAGGCGATGAAGGGCGACCGGGAGAAGGCCATCGAGTCCGGCGCCTCCGACTACGTCACCAAGCCGGTCGACCCCGATCACCTGCTGTCCGTCATGGAGCAGTGGATGCGCGGTGAGTGACCGCGAGCCAGGAGGTTCCCGGGCCGTTGCTGACTGAGTGTGGCCGCATCCGTGTAGAAGTGCGGCAGCCGGGGAACCTTCTGGTCTCCTACTGCGTTTCTGCTACGTGCACAGTGACATCTCGGTGACAGGGTGTGGCGGCGAGCGGGGTGCGGCTACGATGACCGGCACAAGGACGGACGACGCAAGGGAGTCGTCCCCTGGGGCGGCGACAGGAGCCGCCTCGAATCCTGCGGACAGGGGCGGCCCCATGCCGGGGCGAGGAGGGCGGGCCATGGTGCAGAAGGCCAAGATCCTCCTGGTCGATGACCGGCCGGAGAATCTGCTGGCGCTGGAGGCCATTCTCTCCGCGCTCGATCAGACGCTGGTGCGGGCATCGTCCGGGGAGGAAGCGCTCAAGGCGCTGCTCACGGACGATTTCGCGGTCATTCTGTTGGACGTTCAGATGCCCGGAATGGACGGATTCGAAACCGCGGCGCACATCAAGCGCCGCGAGCGGACACGGGACATCCCGATCATCTTCCTCACGGCCATCAACCACGGGCCGCACCACACGTTCCGGGGATACGCGGCCGGTGCGGTGGACTACATCTCCAAGCCGTTCGACCCGTGGGTGCTGCGCGCGAAGGTCTCGGTCTTCGTGGAGCTGTACATGAAGAACTGCCAGCTCAGAGAGCAGGCCGCGCTGCTGCGCCTGCAGTTGGAGGGTGGCGGTCGGCCGGCCGGGGACGCGAAGGAGCCCGCAGGGCTGCTCGCGGAGCTGTCGGCGCGGCTCGCCGCGGTCGAGGAGCAGGCCGAGGCGCTCTCCAAGCAGCTCGACGACGACTCGGCGGACGCCGCGGCCGTCGCCACCGCGGCGCACCTGGAGCGCAAGCTCACCGGCCTGCGCCGGGCGCTGGACGCGCTGGAGCCGGGCACGGGCAACGGCGCGCCGTCCCTGCCGTCCCAGAGCTGAACTCCCGCCCGGGCTTTGAGGGCACGTCAGTTCCGGTACCACCGGCCCGCGACACAAAAGGGTGAAGCACTGGGCACACGTGTACGCGGGCGCCTCCCCCGGTAACCTCACACCTATGGCCTCACGTCCCGCAGCCAAGAAGCCGCCCGCGAAAAAGGCGGCAGCGCCGACCAAGGCTCTGGCGAAGAGGGCCCCTGCCAAAAAACTTCCCGCCAAGAAGGCCGCGGCCAAGGCGCCCGTCAGGAAGGTCGCGGCGAAGAAACCCGCGCCCAGGCCGGCGCCGAGCGCCACCGGGGGCCTGTACCGGGTCGTCCGTGCCCTGTGGCTCGGCGTCGCGCACAGCGTGGGAGCGATGTTCCGCGGCATAGGGCGCGGCGCGAAAGGACTCGATCCGGCGCACCGCAAGGACGGCCTCGCGCTGCTGCTGCTCGGAGTCGCCCTGGTCTGCGCGGCCGGTACCTGGTCCAACTTGCAGGGCCCGGTCGGTGACCTGGTCGAGGTGCTGGTGACCGGCGCCTTCGGCCGACTCGATCTGCTGGTGCCGATACTGCTCGGCGCGATCGCCGTGCGCCTCATCCGCCACCCGGAGAAGCCCGAGGCCAACGGGCGCATCGTCATCGGCCTGTCCGCGCTCGTCGTCGGCGTCCTCGGCCAGGTCCACATCGCCTGCGGCTCACCCGCGCGCTCCGAGGGCATGCAGGCCATAAGGGACGCCGGCGGGCTCATCGGCTGGGCCGCCGCGACACCCCTCAGCTTCACGATGACCGACGTGCTCGCGGTTCCGCTACTCGTCCTGCTGACCGTCTTCGGGCTGCTCGTGGTGACCGCGACGCCGGTCAACGCGATCCCGCAGCGGCTCCGGCTGCTCGGGGTGCGGCTCGGCATCGTCCACGACGACCTGGCCGCCGAGGAGTTCGCGGCCGAGGAGTACGACGAGGACTGGCGCGAGGCGGCGCCCGCACCCGTGCGGCGGCGCTCCGCCGCCCCCGGCGGCTCCACGGCCTACGACCCGGACCGCATAGAGCAAGACGCGCTCTCCAAGCGGCGCAGGCCCCGGCGCTCGTCCGTGCAGCCGTCCATGGAGCGCTCCATGGACGCCGTGGACGTGGCCGCCGCTGCCGCCGCCGCGCTGGACGGCGCCGTACTGCACGGCATGCCGCCCTCGCCCCTGGTCGCCGACCTCACGCAGGGTGTCGGCAGCGAGCGAGGGGAGCGCTCGGGGGAGGCGCCCGCGCCGGAGCGCACGGCGCCCGTTCCGACCGCCCGGGCGAAGAAGAAGGCCGAGCCGATCGTGGCGGAGCGGGAGCCGGAGCCGGAGCACGAGCACGAGCCGACGCCGTCGAAGCTCGCCGTGCCCGACCTGACCAAGAAGCCCGCCCCGGACGACGCGCGGGAGCTGCCGCCGCGTGCCGAGCAGCTCCAGCTCGCGGGCGACATCACGTACGCGCTGCCCTCGCTCGACCTCCTGACGCGCGGCGGCCCCGGCAAGTCGCGCAGCGCGGCCAACGACGCCGTCGTCGAGTCGCTGACGACCGTCTTCACCGAGTTCAAGGTCGACGCGGCCGTCACCGGCTTCACCCGCGGACCGACGGTCACGCGCTACGAGGTGGAGCTCGGCCCCGCCGTGAAGGTCGAGAAGATCACCGCGCTCGCGAAGAACATCGCGTACGCGGTGGCCTCCCCGGACGTCCGGATCATCAGCCCGATCCCGGGCAAGTCGGCGGTCGGCATCGAGATCCCGAACACCGACCGCGAGATGGTCAACGTCGGGGACGTGCTGCGCCTCGCGGACGCCGCCGAGGACGACCACCCGATGCTCGTCGCGCTCGGCAAGGACGTCGAGGGCGGCTACGTGATGGCCAACATGGCGAAGATGCCGCACATCCTTGTCGCCGGTGCCACCGGCTCCGGCAAGTCGTCCTGCATCAACTGCCTGATCACCTCGATCATGATGCGGGCCACCCCCGAGGACGTACGGATGGTCCTCGTCGACCCCAAGCGCGTGGAGCTGACGGCGTACGAGGGGATCCCGCACCTCATCACGCCGATCATCACCAACCCCAAGCGGGCCGCCGAGGCGCTCCAGTGGGTCGTGCGGGAGATGGACCTGCGCTACGACGACCTCGCGGCGTTCGGCTACCGGCACATCGACGACTTCAACAAGGCGATCCGCGACGGCAAGCTCAAGACGCCCGAGGGCAGCGAGCGGGAGCTGAAGACCTACCCGTACCTGCTGGTGATCGTCGACGAGCTCGCCGACCTGATGATGGTCGCGCCGCGTGACGTCGAGGACGCCATCGTGCGCATCACGCAGCTCGCGCGCGCGGCCGGCATCCACCTGGTGCTCGCCACCCAGCGCCCGTCGGTCGACGTCGTCACCGGCCTCATCAAGGCGAACGTACCCTCTCGCCTCGCCTTCGCGACCTCCTCGCTCGCCGACAGCCGGGTCATCCTCGACCAGCCGGGCGCCGAGAAGCTGATCGGCAAGGGTGACGGGCTGTTCCTGCCGATGGGCGCGAACAAGCCGACCCGTATGCAGGGCGCGTTCGTCACCGAGGACGAGATCCACGCCGTCGTGCAGCACTGCAAGGACCAGATGGCGCCCGTCTTCCGCGAGGACGTCACCGTGGGCACCAAGCAGAAGAAGGAGATCGACGAGGACATCGGCGACGACCTGGAGCTGCTGTGCGCCGCCGCCGAACTGGTGGTCTCCACCCAGTTCGGCTCCACCTCCATGCTGCAGCGCAAGCTCCGGGTGGGCTTCGCCAAGGCCGGGCGCCTGATGGACCTCATGGAGTCCCGCAATATCGTGGGGCCCAGCGAGGGCTCGAAGGCCCGCGACGTCCTGGTGAAGCCGGACGAGCTGGACGGAGCGCTCGCGGTGATCCGCGGGGAGGCGCAATCCTGAGGTTCTTCCGGCCTTGATGTCACTCGTACGGGAATCCGGGGCAACCGTTTCCTCAACAGGTACGTCAAGTTGAGGAAAGGGACAACTTCTTGTCCCACCATCAGGATGTCGGGCCAGTCTGATGGCGTACAAAGTCCGGCCGCCCGGTTGCCCCACCCTTTCGTACCCCCCCTAGACTGAACCTCCAGCAGGTGGTTACACGCTCGAAAGGCGCCCCCGTGTCCATCGGCAACTCCCCTGAAGACGACCGTCCTTCGGAAGACCGCCCTTCGGAAGACAGCAGCCCGCGCGCGGACGACGGGCCCTCGGTCGGCCGTGCCCTCCAGCAGGCACGTATCGCCGCGGGGCTGACCGTCGACGAGGTGAGCCAGGCGACCCGGGTGCGGACCCCCATCGTGCACGCCATCGAGGAGGACGACTTCTCCCGCTGCGGCGGCGACGTGTACGCGCGTGGACACATCCGGACCCTGGCACGCCACGTGGGCGTCGACCCGGAGCCGCTGCTGGAGCGGTACGGCGCCCAGCACGGCAGGCGGCCCGCGCCCACGCCCGCCACCCCGCTCTTCGAGGCCGAGCGGATCCGCTCCGAGCCGCGCCGGCCCAACTGGACGGCCGCCATGGTCGCCGCGATCGTGGCCGTCATCGCCTTCGTGGGCTACACCGTGGTCAACGGCGGCGACGACGGCGACACCCAGCAGTCCGCCGAAGGCGCCACCCCCGCGACCAGCAAGCCCGCCACGAAGCCGAGCGCCACGGCCAAGAAGCCGGCGGACCGCAAGCCGGTCCCGTCCGACAGCGCGATCGCGGCGGCCCCGGCCGACAAGGTCACCGTGCGGATCACGGCCGCGGAGGGGCGCAGCTGGATCTCCGCGAAGGACCACAACGGACGGATCATGTTCGACGGGCTGCTCGAACAGGGCCAGACGAAGACGTTCCAGGACAGCCAGAAGGTCGATCTCGTCCTGGGGGACGCGGGTGCCATACAGCTCTTCGTGAACGGCAAGGAGCTGAAGGACGAGTTCCAGCCGGGTCAGGTCGAGCGCCTCACGTACACGAAGGGCGATCCCGAAGTCGGCTGACGAAGGACCGGGGCGCCCCTTCGGTAACCCTCGCGGCGAGGGCTGTCGGTGGAACAAAGTAGTCTTGAGTCCATGCCCGAACGCCGTACCGTCGCACTTGTCACCCTTGGCTGCGCCCGTAACGAGGTGGACTCGGAGGAGCTCGCAGGCCGCTTGGAGGCGGACGGCTGGGAGCTCGTCGAGGACGCCGAGTCCGCGGATGTCGCCGTCGTCAACACCTGTGGCTTCGTCGAAGCCGCCAAGAAGGACTCCGTCGACGCCCTGCTCGAGGCGAACGATCTCAAGGGGCACGGCAGAACCCAGGCCGTCGTGGCCGTCGGCTGCATGGCCGAGCGGTACGGCAAGGAGCTCGCCGACGCGCTGCCCGAGGCCGACGGCGTCCTCGGATTCGACGACTACGAGGACATCTCCGGCCGCCTGCAGACCATCCTTGCCGGTGGGAACGTGGAGGCGCACGCCCCGCGCGACCGCCGCAAGCTGCTGCCGATCAGCCCGGCCGAGCGCCAGGAGGCCGGCGCCGGGATCGCGCTGCCCGGCCACGCGCCGGCGGACCTGCCCGACGGGCTCGCGCCCGCGTCCGGGCCGCGCGCGCCCCTGCGCCGCCGGCTCGACGGCGCGCCCGTGGCCTCGGTGAAACTGGCCTCCGGCTGCGACCGGCGCTGCTCGTTCTGCGCGATCCCCTCGTTCCGCGGCTCCTTCATCTCGCGCCGCCCCAGTGATGTCCTGAACGAGACGCGCTGGCTCGCTGAGCAGGGCGTCAAGGAGGTCATGCTGGTCTCCGAGAACAACACGTCGTACGGCAAGGACCTGGGCGACATCCGCCTGCTGGAGTCCCTGCTGCCCGAGCTGGCGGCCGTCGACGGGATCGAGCGGGTCCGCGTCAGCTATCTGCAGCCCGCCGAGATGCGGCCCGGCCTGATCGACGTCCTGACGGGGACCGACAAGGTCGTCCCGTACTTCGACCTCTCCTTCCAGCACTCGGCCCCCGGCGTGCTGCGCGCGATGCGGCGCTTCGGCGACACCGACCGGTTCCTGGAGCTGCTCGACACCATTCGGAGCAAGGCGCCGCAGGCAGGCGTCCGGTCGAACTTCATCGTGGGCTTCCCCAGCGAGTCCGAGTCCGACTTCGCCGAGCTGGAGCGCTTCCTGAACGGTGCCCGCCTCGATGCCATCGGCGTCTTCGGCTACTCCGACGAGGAGGGCACGGAAGCGGCGACGTATGAGAACAAGCTCGACGAGGACATCGTCGCCGAGCGCCTCGCGCGCGTGTCGCGCCTCGCCGAGCAGCTGGTCTCCCAGCGGGCCGAGGAGCGCCTGGGCGAGACCGTCGAGGTCCTCGTCGAGTCCGTGGACGCCGAGGACGGTGTCGTGGGCCGCGGCGCGCACCAGGCGCCCGAGACGGACGGGCAGGTGCGGCTCACGGGCGGCGCCCGACCGGCCGTGGGCCGTATGGTCGTGGCAAAGGTGGTCGGGACCGAGGGAGTGGACCTCGTCGCCGAGCCGCTCGACAGCTCTGAGGAGGCGGCCAGATGACCGGAGTCCCGGCATCCGCCACGGGCGGGACCGGCACGCCGGCGCCCGGTGGCGGAAAGCTGGGCGCCGCGGCCGTCGACCAGGCCAGCCTCTGGAACATTGCCAACATCCTGACCATGGTGCGGCTGCTGCTCGTGCCCGGGTTCGTGATGCTCATGCTGACCGACGGCGGGTACGACCCGGCGTGGCGGGCGTGGGCGTGGGCGGCGTTCGCCGTCGCGATGATTACCGACATCTTCGACGGGCATCTGGCGCGGACGTACAACCTGGTCACCGACTTCGGCAAGATCGCCGACCCCATCGCCGACAAAGCGATCATGGGCGCGGCGCTGATCTGCCTCTCCTCGCTCGGGGATCTGCCGTGGTGGGTGACGGGCGTCATCCTCGGGCGTGAGCTCGGGATCACCCTGCTGCGCTTCCTGGTCATCCGGTACGGGGTCATTCCGGCCAGCCGCGGCGGCAAGATGAAGACGCTCGCGCAGGGCACGGCCGTCGGCATGTACGTGCTGGCGCTGACCGGGCCGCTGGCCTCCTTCCGGTTCTGGGTGATGGCCGTGGCCGTCGCGCTGACAGTGGTGACCGGGTTGGACTACGTGCGCCAGGCGGTCGTGCTGCGCCGCGCGGGGCTCGCGGAGGTGGCGGTCGCCGCGGCCGAGTCCCAGGCGGCACTGGCGCAGGCGGCCGTGGCCCAGACGACGGTCGCCGCTCAGCTGCCGGAGGCGGCGGGCGGGACGGAGGCTTCGGTGGAGATGCCGGCCGCGGAGGAGCCTTCGGTGCAGGCGCCGACCGCTCAGGCCCCGTCCGCTCAGGGGTCGACGGCGGCGTCCTCGGAGGCGGCCGAGAAGTGAGGGACGAGGCTGTCGAGGCGCTGCGGCTGCTGACCGAGCGTGGGGAGACCCTCGCCGTGGCCGAGTCGCTGACCGGCGGTCTCGTGGCCGCGGAGCTGGTGGCGGTGCCGGGGGCCTCGAAGGCCTTCCGCGGCTCCGTGACGGCGTACGCGACCGAACTGAAGCACGATGTCCTCGGTGTCGACGCCGAGCTGCTCGCCACACACGGGGCCGTCCATCCCGAGGTGGCGCTGCAGATGGCGGCGGGGGTGCGCCAGGCGCTCGGCGCGGCCTGGGGCATCGCCACGACCGGCGTCGCCGGTCCCGAGCCGCAGGACGGGCAGCCGGTGGGCACGGTCTACGTGGCCGTCGTCGGGCCCCGCGACCGTGCGTCCCAGGGGCCGGGTAATTTCGCTGGTAGCCGCAAAGTGCTCGAGCTGCGGTTGAACGGCGCCCGGACGGAAATCCGTAGGAAGAGTGTGCGGAGCGTGCTCCGCCTCCTCGTGGAAGCGCTGGTCGGAGCGCATTCCGGCGAACGCAGTGGGAATGCGCGGGCACAGGATACGGAACAGAACGGGGGGTTTTGATGTTTGCAGCCCTGAGTGAACACGACATCGCTCCCCGCACGGCCGTCGCACGAGGCGGTACGGTGGGGCGTGAAGGATGCGGCTACGCGGTCCGAGGAGGGAGCCACCGATGATTCTGCTCCGTCGCCTGCTGGGTGACGTGCTGCGTCGGCAGCGCCAGCGCCAGGGCCGTACTCTGCGCGAAGTCTCCTCGTCCGCCCGAGTCTCGCTCGGCTATCTCTCCGAGGTGGAGCGGGGGCAGAAGGAGGCGTCCTCCGAACTGCTTTCCGCTATCTGCGACGCGCTTGACGTACGGATGTCCGAGCTGATGCGCGAGGTGAGCGACGAGCTCGCTCTCGCGGAGCTGGCCGAGTCGGCAGCAGCGGTCCCGTCGGAACCGGTGCGTACACCGGTTCGTCCGATGCTCAATGCGGTCTCCGTGACCGGCGTCCCGCCGGAACGGGTGACGATCAAGGCGCCTGCCGAGGCGGTCGACGTCGTAGCGGCGTAGCGTCTCGCGCACACAGCGTGCAAGGGAAGGTCCCGACCGGGGAACCCGGTCGGGACCTTTTTTGGCTTCCGGTTTCCTTGCCTTCTGGCTTTCCGCAGGGTGTTTCCGGGGGCCTGCCGTCACAGAGAGTCGTCCCGTGTGTCCGTAATCGTCCATCTATGCCATCGTTGAGCGTGATTTCACTACGGAGGTAACGGATGTACGTCGTGAAGAGCCCGCTGTCCGATGCTGACCTGAAGACCGTGTCCGAGGCGCTGCAGGGCGCGCTCGTGGATCTGGTGGACCTCTCGCTGGTGGCCAAGCAGGTCCACTGGAACGTGGTGGGCCCCCGGTTCCGTTCGGTGCACCTTCAGCTCGACGAGGTCGTGGACACGGCCCGCCAGCACTCCGACACCGTCGCGGAGCGGGCCTCGGCGCTGGGCGTCCCGCCGGACGGGCGGGCCGGGACGGTGGCAGCCAGCAGCGGCATCGGCACGGTCTCCGAGGGCTGGGTGAAGGACTCGGACGCCGTGGGGACGCTGGTGGAGGCGCTCGGCGCGGTGATCGGTCGGATGCGGGAGCGGATCGGGGCGACCGGTGAGGCGGATCCGGTGAGCCAGGACATCTTCATCGGCATCACCGCCGATCTGGAGAAGCATCACTGGATGTTCCAGGCCGAGAACCGGGGCTGAGGCCGGTCTCACGGGGGCGCGGGGCGCGGGGTCGGGCGCCGGCTGTTGCGGGGTGCGCGCCGGGGGCCGGTGTTCCAGGTATGCGGCGCGAGCTGGGGTGATGGGCGGAGGTGAGCGGTCGTGGCGAGGCGGCTCCTGCTGCGCTGGATACCCGGCCTGATATTCGGCGCCCTGTGGTGGTGGGGCGTGCTGCGGCTGGCGTTCGCACCGGACGCCGGGACGTTCGAGGGGGCGGTGGCGGCGGGGGGCTGGGGGTTGAGTCTGTTGCCGGTGCACGCCTTGCCGAAGGCGCGGGCGGCGGGGGTCGCCGGCGGACGCGGGCGCCAGGGGGCGCGGCAGGAGCAGGGGCGGGCGCGGGGGACGAAGGTTGTACGGGCCGAGCGGCCCAGGGGCGCAGGGCGGCTTACCAGGGCATGGCGACGCCGCCGTTCGGGCGGAGGATCTGGCCGGTCGTGAACACCGCGGCGTCCGAGGCCAGATGCAGCACCGCATGGGCGACGTCCACCGGTGTGCCGACCCGGCCGAGCGGGGCCATCCGCACCATCAGGGACTCCGTGCGGGCCTGGGCGCTCTCGTCGTGGCGGGTCGTCATGGGGGTCCGGATCCAGCCGGGTGCGACGGCGTTGACGCGGATGCCGTGCCGGCCGACTTCCGTCGCCAAAGTCTTGGTGAGCTGGACGACGGCGGCCTTGGCGGCGCCGTAGCAGAGCAGGCCGGGGCCGCCGGTGTCGACCGCGCCCGAGGCCATGGTGACGATGCTGCCGCCGGTCCCGGCCGCGATCATGATGCGGGCCGCTTCCTGGCATGCGTACAGGACGCCCTTGAAGTTGACGGCGAGGACGCGGTCGAGGTCCTCGTCGCGGGTTTCCAGGACGGGGCTGTCGTGCATGATTCCGGCGATGGCGGCCAGGATGTCCAACCTCCCGATGGCGGCGGCCGCAGCTCTGACGGCCTCGGTGGCCTGAGTGCGGTCGGACACGTCCAGGGTGTGGGTGTGCGCCGTGCCGCCACTCTCCTTGATCGACGCCACCGTCTCGTGCAGGCCGTGCGCGTCGCGGTCCGCGCAGTGCACGATGGCTCCCGCCTCGGCGAGGAGCGCGGCCGAGGCGCGGCCGATACCGCTCGCGGCGCCGGTGACGAATGCGGTGCGTCCGGTGAGGTCGTACGCCTTGAGGGGCATGGGTGGACCGTACGAGCTGACCTGACGGGGCGTCAATTGGCGTGCGGGGGTTGGTTGGTGGGGGTGGGTATGGGGGTGGCGGTGGGCCTGGGTCGCTGGGTGGGGTGGGGGCCAGGCTGGCAGGTGGGGCACCAGTAGGTGGGGCGTTCGCGGGAGCCGTCGCCCTGTTCGGCCACGCGGATCCGGGTGCGGCAGCGCAGGCAGGGGCGTGCGGCCCGGCCGTAGACGTACAGGCGTTCGCTGGGACGGGCGCGGCCGGTGGTGACGCGGTTGGGCCGGTCCCGGTTGAACTCCAGGAGCTTCTTGGAGAGCAGCGGGAGTTGCTCCGCGGTCTCGGGGGACAGTTCGCCGACCGGGAGCCAGGGGGTGATGCCGAGGAGGAAGCAGAGCTCGGATTTGAAGACGTTGCCTACGCCGGCGAGGTTGCGCTGGTCGAGGAGGGCCTCGCCGACAGCGCGGGCCGGGTCCTGGAGCAGGTTGTCGCGGGCCTTGTCCGGGTCCCAGTCCGGGCCGAGCAGATCGGGGCCGAGGTGGCCGACAGCCTTCTCCTCCTCGCTGGTGCGCAGCAGCTCCAGGACGGGGAGGCGGTAGCCCACGGCCGCGTGTGACTCGTTGGCGAGGATGGCCCGGATCTGGTGGGCGGGGCCGCCGCGCCAGCGCTCGCCGGGGGCGTAGATCTTCCAGGAGCCGTCCATCCGCAGGTGCGAGTGGAGGGTGAGGCCGCCCTCGATGCGGGTCATCAGGTGCTTGCCGCGGGAGAGGACCTCCAGGACCGTGCGTCCGGTGAGGTCCGCGGTGGCGAACCGGGGGACGCGGAGGTCGGAACGGATGAGGACGTGTCCCGCGAGGGCGGCGTGCAGGCGCTTCGCGGCTTGCAGGACGGTGTCTCCTTCGGGCATGCGTCCAGGGTAGGCGGCTGGGTGGTGGGGCGGATGGTGGGCGTGCCCGTGGTGGGGTTGAGGCTGGTGGGCACCTATGGGGCGGCTCGTGTGCACGAGGCCGGCGGGGGCGGGGCGCCTGGGGCCCTAGGCGTGCAGCTGCGGGGCCCGGCGGGGCGCAGAACCTGGCAGGGCCACGTGGAAATCGTCCGGGAGCGGGGCCAGGCGGCAGGCAGAACCCACCGCGTCGACCCTCAGGCGCGCAGTCGTAGCCCCCTCGGGGTCGCGTGGAAGCCTGATCCCTCCAGGAGGGGGGCGTGCGGGGCTGTGAGCGCGGGCTCGCCGTTGATTCGTTCGACCGTGATCGTGCCGAGGGCGCCGGAGCGGGCCGCCTCGGCCAGGGCCTGGGCGGCGGCGGGCAGGCGCGGGTCGTCCGCTACGTGGGCGGCGGACGTCGGGGCCGAGTCGGCGTCGCCGCTGGGCCAGGCGAGGAGGCTCTTGCCGCCGCGCTCCATGTAGAGCGTCAGCTCGCCGTCGACCAGGACCACCAGCGAACCCGCCTTGCGGCCCGGCTTGTGGCCCGCGCGCGCGGGCGGCTCGGGCCAGGGCAGGGCCGCTCCGTAGGCGTTGGCCGGGTCGGCGGCGGCCAGGACCAGGGCTCGGGGAGCGGCCGTGCGGGCCGCAGGACCGTCGTTCTGGCTGAACGGGTCGGGGGGCGGCGCGCCGCGCTCCTGCGCGTTGGCCGCCGCCCGCAGGCGGTCCACCGCGCCGTCCATGGCGAACTGGGCGGCGCCCAGCCCTTCCACCACGTAGCCGCGCCGGGCCTGGCCGCTCTCCTCGAAGACGGACAGGACCCGGTACACCGCCGAGAAACCGCCCTCGATGCCCTCGGCGGCGACCGCGCCGCGGGTCACCACGCCGTGCCGGTCCAGGAGGGTGCGGGCCAGCGCGTGGGCGCGTACGGTCGCGTCCGGCTCCGGGGCGGGCAGCAGCGACCAGCGGCCGGCGACGGTCGGCGGCCCCGTGCGCGAGGTGGCGCGGGCGGCGGCCGTCAAGCTCCCGTACCGGCCGCGCGGGACAGCTCTGCGGGCCCGGTGGGCGGTGGAGCCCGCAGTACGGCCCGACCCCAGGAGCGACCGCATCGGCGCGAGCGTGTCGTTCGTCAGGCGGCCCGACCAGGCCAGGTCCCACAGCGCGTCGGCCAGCTGCGGGTCGGAGGCGGCGACCAGAGCCTCGCCCTGGCCCTCGGGGCCGTGCGGGGAGGCGGCGCGGACCTGGTCGGCGATCTGCCGGAAGAACAAGCCGTACCCGCCGGAGAGGCTGTCCAGGACCGCCTGGTGCAGCGGTGTCAGCTCCAGGGGGTGCGGGGGCGGCAGGAGGAGCGGGGCGGCATCGGCGAGGTAGAGGGAGACCCAGCCGTCCTTGCCGGGAAGCGAGCCGGCGCCCGCCCACAACACTTCGCCGGAGGCCGTGAGCTCGTCCAGCAGCGCCGGTACGTAGCCGCCGACGCGGGAGGGCAGGACGAGCTTCTCCAGGGCCGAGGCGGGCACGGAGGCCCCCTGGAGTTGCTCGATGGCGCGGACCAGGCCGTCGATGCCACGCAGACCGTGGCCGCTCAGGTGCTGCCACTGGGGCAGGAACTGGGCCAGGGCGGCGGGCGGCACCGGTTCCAGTTCGTGCCGCAGCGCGGCGAGGGAGCGGCGGCGCAGGCGGCGCAGCACGGTGGCGTCGCACCACTCCTGGCCGATGCCCGCCGGATGGAACTCGCCCTGCACCACCCGGCCGTTGGCCGCGAGGCGCTGGAGGGCGCCCTCGGTGACGGCGACGCCGAGACCGAAGCGGGCCGCGGCCTGGGTGGAGGTGAACGGGCCGTGCGTGCGTGCGAAGCGGGCCAGGAGGTCACCGAGGGGGTCCTTGACCGGTTCGGTGAAGGCCTCGGGGACACCGACGGGCAGCGCCGTGCCGAGGGCGTCCCGCAGACGGCCCGCGTCCTCGATCGCCGCCCAGTGGTCGGCGCCGGCGACACGGACCCGGATGGCGCGCCGGGCGGACGCGAGCTCCTCGGCCCAGCCGGGCTCGGCGCCCCGCTCGGCCAGCTCGCCGTCGGTCAGCGGTCCCAGGAGCCGCAGCAGGTCGGCGACGCCCTCGACGCTCTTGATCCGCCGGTCCTCGGTGCGCCACTGCAGTTCCTGTTCGAGCTCGGCCAGGACGTCCGCGTCGAGCAGCTCGCGCAGCTCGGCCTGGCCCAGGAGCTCGGCCAGCAGCCGCGAGTCCAGGGAGAGCGCCGCCGCCCGGCGCTCGGCGAGCGGGGAGTCACCCTCGTACAGGAACTGCGCGACGTATCCGAACAGGAGGGAGCGGGCGAACGGAGAGGCTTCCGCAGTGGTGACCTCGACGAGACGCACCTTGCGGGACTCGATGTCCCCCATCAGCTCCGCGAGCCCCGGTACGTCGAAGACATCCTGGAGGCACTCCCGCACCGCCTCCAGGACGATCGGGAAGGAGCCGAACTCGCTGGCCACCTGAAGGAGCTGCGAAGCGCGCTGACGCTGCTGCCACAGAGGCGTGCGCTTGCCCGGGTTCCGCTTCGGGAGCAGCAGAGCGCGGGCGGCGCACTCCCGGAAGCGGGAGGCGAACAGGGCTGAGCCGCCGACCTCGTCGGTGACGATCTGGTCGACGTCGCCCTTGTCGAAGGCGACGTCGGCGGCGCCGATGGGGGCCTGTTCGGCGTCGTACTCCAGGCCCGGCCTGGACGGCTCCTGGTCGAGGAGGTCGAGGCCCATCAGGTCGGCGTCGGGCAGGCGCAGCACGATGCCGTCGTCGGCGTGCATGACCTGGGCGTCCATGCCGTACTTCTCGCTGAGCCGGGCGCCGAGCGCGAGCGCCCACGGGGCGTGCACCTGGGCGCCGAACGGGGAGTGGACGACGACACGCCAGTCACCCAGCTCGTCCCGGAAACGCTCGACCACGATGGTGCGGTCGTCCGGGACGTGGCCGCATGCCTCGCGCTGTTCGGCGAGGTACGACAGCACGTTCTCCGCGGCCCAGGTGTCGAGGCCGGCGTCGGCCAGGCGCACGCGCGCGTCGTCCGGCTTCTGCGAGCCGACCTCGCGGAGGAAGGCGCCCACCGCACGCCCCAGTTCCAGCGGGCGGCCCAGCTGGTCGCCTTTCCAGAACGGCAGCCGCCCCGGCACTCCGGGGGCGGGGGAGACGAGGACGCGGTCGCGCGTGATGTCCTCGATCCGCCAGGAACTGGTGCCCAGGGTGAAGACGTCCCCGACGCGGGACTCGTAGACCATCTCCTCGTCCAGCTCGCCGACGCGGCCGCCGCCCTTCTTGGGGTCGGTGCCCGCCAGGAAGACGCCGAACAGGCCGCGGTCGGGGATCGTGCCTCCGGAGGTGACGGCCAGGCGCTGGGCTCCGGGGCGGCCCGTGACGGTGCCGGCGACCCGGTCCCAGACCACGCGCGGGCGCAGCTCGGCGAAGGCGTCGGAGGGATAGCGGCCCGCGAGCATGTCGAGGACGCCGGTGAAGGCCGACTCAGGGAGCGAGGCGAACGGGGCCGCCCTGCGGGCCAGCGCCAACAGGTCGTCGACCTGCCAGGTGTCCATGGCCGTCATCGCGACCAACTGCTGGGCGAGCACGTCCAGGGGGTTGCCCGGGACGCGCAGCGATTCGATGGCGCCCGAGCGCATCCGCTCGGTCACGACGGCGGACTGCACGAGGTCGCCGCGGTACTTCGGGAAGACGACGCCGGTGGAGACCGCGCCTACCTGGTGCCCGGCCCGCCCTACGCGCTGCAGGCCGGAGGCGACGGAGGGCGGCGACTCCACCTGGACGACGAGGTCGACCGCGCCCATGTCGATGCCGAGCTCAAGGCTGGAAGTGGCGACGACCGCCGGGAGACGGCCCGCCTTCAGGTCCTCTTCGACGAGCGCGCGCTGCTCCTTGGAGACCGAACCGTGGTGGGCGCGGGCGATGACCTGAGGGGCGCCGGTCGCCGCCCCGGAGCCGCCCATCAGCTCGGCGGGGGAGTGGTCCTCGGGCAGGGCCTCGCCGGTGGCCCGCTCGTAGGCGATCTCGTTCAGCCTGTTACACAGGCGCTCCGCCAGGCGCCGGGAGTTGGCGAAGACGATCGTCGAACGGTGGGCCTCGATGAGGTCCGCGATGCGCTCCTCCACGGAGGGCCAGATCGACGGACGCTCGGGGCCCTGGTCGGAGTCGGCGACCGGTGAACCGCCCAGCTCGCCCAGGTCCTCGACCGGGACGACCACCGACAGGTCGAACTGTTTGCCGGACGGCGGCTGCACGATCTCCACCTTGCGCTGCGGCGACAGGTAGCGGGCCACCTCGTCGACCGGGCGGACCGTCGCGGACAGGCCGATGCGGCGGGCCGGGCGCGGCAGCAGCTCGTCCAGGCGCTCCAGGGAGAGGGCCAGGTGGGCGCCGCGCTTGGTGCCGGCGACCGCGTGCACCTCGTCCACGATCACCGTCTCGATGCCGGTCAGCGCGTCGCGTGTGGCCGACGTCAGCATCAGGAACAGCGACTCCGGTGTCGTGATCAGGATGTCCGGCGGTCGGGTGGCCAGCGCGCGGCGCTCGGCGGGCGGGGTGTCGCCGGAGCGGATGCCGACCTTCACCTCGGGCTCGGGGTGACCGAGGCGGACGGCCTCCTGGCGGATACCGGTCAGGGGGCTGCGCAGATTGCGCTCGACGTCGACGGCGAGCGCCTTCATCGGCGACACGTACAGCACGCGGCAGCGCTTTTTCGGGTCGGCGGGCGGCGGCGTCGAGGCGAGCTGGTCCAGCGCGGCGAGGAACGCGGCGAGCGTCTTGCCCGATCCGGTCGGCGCGACGACCAGGACGTCCGAGCCCTCGCCGATGGCCCGCCACGCTCCGGCCTGCGCGGGCGTGGGCGCGGAGAAGGCCCCCGTGAACCAACCGCGGGTCGCGGGGGAGAACCCGTCGAGGGCACCCGGGGAACCCTTGCTGGACCTGACCATGCCCCCATCCTGCACCCCACCACTGACAAAGGCCGTGACCTGCGGAAACGACTGGTTCATCGGGGTGATGTGCCGCAGAATGGGGGCATGGCGGGCAAGGGCGAGTGGGCACGGCACTGGCAGTACGAGCGGCTGCCGGGGCTCGACCTGCTGCGCGCCCGCTACGTGGGGCACACCTTCCCGCGCCACAGCCACGAGGGGTATGTGCTGGGAGCGGTGGACCGCGGCGTCGAAGAGGTCGGCATGCCGGACGACACCGTGCATGCCAGGCCCGGCACCGTCGTCATGATCAACCCCGAGGTGGCGCACACCGCGCGCGCCGGCGGCCCCGACGGCTGGTCGTACGCCACGCTCTACCCGTCGGCGCAGGTCGTCGGCGAGATCGCCGCGGAGACCACCACGGTCCGCGGCACCGCGAGCTTCGGCGAGACCATCGTCACCGATCCGGGGGCCGCACACCTGATCCGTGAGGTGCACCGCGCGGCCGAGGAGGGCAACGCGCTGGCCGCCGACAGCGTCCTGCGGATCCTGCTCGCCCGCCTGCTGCGGGAGCACGGTACGGCGCTCGCCCCGCGACCGCGCAGGTCCGCCGGGGGCAGAGCGGCGGCACGCGCGCGTGAGGTCCTCGAAGCGGACATGACGGACCCGCCGTCCCTGGAGACGCTCGCCGCCGACCTCGGCTCCAGCCCGTTCGCGCTCCTGCGGGCCTTTCGCGATGCCTACGGGATGCCACCGCACGCCTGGCTGACCAATGCCCGGGTACGCGTCGCGCGTCGCCTCCTGGAAGAGGGCACGGCGCCCGCGGACGCCGCCGTAGCCGTCGGGTTCACCGACCAGCCACACCTGAACCGGCATTTCACCCGGATCGTCGGGGTGCCTCCAGGCGCGTACCAGAGGGGGCGCAAGAACGTACAAGATTCCGCGGGGCAGCCTCTCGTACTGTCCGAGGCGTGGCAGAAAAGACACCCATCGCAGACATACGAACACCGGACGCCCCCCGTCCCGGGCACGCCGACGAGGTCGTGAAGGCCGACGCCGCCGTCGTCCGTGACGCGCTCGGCGTCGGCGTCGCCGTCGGCCTGTCCGGCTTCGCCTTCGGAGTGACCGCGGCAGGCGGCGGCCTCAGTGTGTGGCAGACCTGCGCGCTCAGCCTTCTTGTCTTCACCGGGGCGTCGCAGTTCGCGCTGGTCGGTGCGCTCGCGGCCGGTGGCAACCCGTTCACCGCCGCCGCGGGCGCGTTCTTCCTCGGGGTCCGCAACGCCTTCTACGGGCTGCGTCTCTCCCAGTTGCTGGCCCTCCCGCGCGCGGTGCGGCCTTTCGCCGCGCACTGGGTCATCGACGAGACGTCGGCGGTCGCCCTGGCCCAGCCGACGCGGCGCAGCGTACGCATGGGCTTCACGGTCACCGGGCTGACCTTGTACGTCCTGTGGAACCTGACCACACTGCTCGGCGCCTTGGGGGCCGAGGCCATCGGCGACACCGACGCCTGGGGGATCGACGCGGCCGGGCCCGCCGTCTTCCTCGCTCTCCTCGCCCCGATGCTGAAGACCACCAAGGAGCGCGCCGTCGCCGTCCTCGCCGTCGTACTGGGGCTCGGACTGCTTCCTGTGCTGCCCGCCGGCGTCCCGGTCCTGGTGGCCGCACTCGCCGCACCGGCCGTGCTCTACGTAGAGGGGCGTCGCCGCACCGCGGCCTCCGACGCCGCGCAAGGAGGAGACCGATGAACGTCTGGATCGCCATCGGCGTCACCGCAGTGGGCTGTTACGCCGTCAAGCTGCTCGGTCTGCTCGTGCCCGCGGGAGCGCTGGAGCGGCCCATGGTCAAGCGGCTCGCGGCGCTGCTGCCGGTCGCGCTGCTCGCCGCGCTCACGGCGCAGCAGACGTTCGCGGAGGGCCGCGTCCTGGTCCTGGACGCCAAGGCCGCCGGGGTGGCGGCAGCCGCCGTCGCACTGCTGCTGCGGGCACCCTTCCTCGTGGTCGTCGCCGTGGCCGTGATCGTCACGGCGGGGGTACGGGCACTCGCCGGGTGACGCGCTCCCTGTTGCTGGTCACAGGGGGCGCCCGTAGGCACGCAGGGTGCGCAGCGCCTCGATGGTCACCATGGGGCGCGCTTCCAGGGAGGTACCGGGTGCCCACTGGCGCCAGTTGAGCGGCCAGCCGCCGTCCTGCTGCTGCGCGCCTTCCAGGTGGTCGAGCGCGCGGGCCATCTCCTCGTCGGTGAACCAGGAGCGGGCCAGCGATTCGGGCACCCTCGCGTAGTCGTACGGGTAGTGGTGCTCACCCGGCGCGTACCCAGGAGCGACCCGGTACGCGTCCAGGCGCCCTGGATCGAGAACGGCGAGGCGCTGCTCCCGGACGAGCCGGCCGAGCCGGTCCGCGGCGGCACGCGCGCGCGAGCGGTCCGGCACACCGTCCAGGAAGGCGACCGCCGCCTCGATCTCGTACGGATGCGAGGTCGTCAGCGACTCGACAGCGGACCAGCAGAAGTCGGTGGCCCGGAACAGCCAGGCGTGCCACACCTCGTTGCGGTGCAGCAGCCCGACCACCGGACCCGTGGCCAGCAGCTCGCCCGGCGGGTCGTCGCGCACCGGCACGAAGGGGGCGTGCGGATACTGGCGCTGGCTGGGATGCACTGCCGGAAGGGCGCCTTCCGGTGTGGAGGCGGCCGTCAGATAGCGGCAGACCCGCTCCACGCGCTGCCCCGAGCACCGGCCGATCGAGTCCAGGACGCGCAGGGCGTGAGCGGCGTGCAGAGGCTGGCCGGCGGGGCCGCGCAGATCGGGTTCGAGGGCGTAGCCGTAGCCGTCGTCCTCAGTGCGGTAGGCGGCCAGGGCGTTCTCCACGGCGTCGGCCGCGGCGGGGGAGGACTCCAGGAAGTGGTAGGCGAAGCGGCGCTGCTCCAGGACGCGCGCGGTCAGCCAGACGAACGACGCGGCACGGGAGAGCGGGGAGCGTGCCGACGGTGACGAGGGGAGTGGGGAAGCTCCGGTTTCGGCCATGCGCCGACCGTAGGGCGGAAAGCGGTCTCCGGGTGCCTTCCGGGCCGGGGCCCACTCTCAGGGGCGGGATACTGGAGGCATGCGGTTGACGGTTTTCTGGCAGCGGATGGCGGACCACTTCGGGTCCGGGTACGCCGACACGTTCGCGCGCGACCACGTGATGGCGGGGCTCGGCGGGCGCACGGTGCACGAGGCGCTCGACTCCGGCTGGGACGCCAAGGAGGTCTGGCGCGTGGTCTGCGCCACAATGGACGTGCCCGCGGAAGAGCGCTGATCGCGATGGTGGCCGGGAGTTCACCGATCGTCCCCGGCGTAGGTGAGACTGGTTCCGTGGCAGCGACTGACGAGACCCCTCCGGCGACGGCCGACACGGCACCACCCGGCACGGCGCCCCCCGAGCGGCAGCCGGCCCCGGCACCCGCCCCGCGCCCCGGCATGCCGCGCTGGCTGCCGCGGGCCATGGTGCTCGCCCTGGCCCTCATCGCCTGCTTCCAGCTGGGCAGTTGGGCCTTCCACCGGTTCACCGGGCTGCTGATCAACATCCTGATCGCGTTCTTCCTGGCGCTCGCGGTGGAGCCCGCGGTGAGCTGGATGTCGGCGCGCGGTCTGCGTCGCGGCCTCGCCACGGGCCTCGTCTTCCTCGCGGTGATGATCGCGGGCGCGGGCTTCGTCGTGCTGATGGGGTCGATGCTCGCGGGCCAGATCGTGGACATGGTCGAGGACTTCCCGAAATATCTCGACCAGGTCATCAGCTGGGTCAACCAGACGTTCCACACAGAGCTGAACCGCGTCGAGGTCCAGGACAGCCTGCTGCACTCGGACTGGCTCCAGAAGTACGTGCAGAACAGCGCGACCGGTGTCCTCGACGTGTCCGCGCAGGTGCTGGGCGGACTCTTCCAGCTCCTGACGATCACCCTGTTCTCGTTCTACTTCGCCGCCGACGGACCGCGGCTGCGGCGCGCCCTCTGCTCGGTCCTGCCGCCCGCCAAGCAGGCCGAGGTGCTGCGCGCCTGGGAGATCGCCGTCGACAAGACGGGCGGCTACCTGTACTCGCGCGGCCTGATGGCGCTGTTCTCCGGGCTCGCCCACTACATCCTGCTGCAGGTGCTCGGGGTGCCGTACGCGCCGGTGCTCGCCGTGTGGGTGGGGCTCGTCTCGCAGTTCATCCCGACCATCGGCACCTACCTGGCGGGCGCGCTGCCGATGCTGATCGCCTTCACCGTGAACCCCTGGTACACGCTGTGGGTGTTCATCTTCGTCGTCGTGTACCAGCAGTTCGAGAACTACATGCTGCAGCCGAAGCTGACCTCGAAGACCGTGGACATCCACCCCGCGGTCGCCTTCGGCTCGGTCATCGCGGGCACGGCGCTGCTCGGTGCGGTGGGGGCGCTCATCGCGATCCCCGCCGTCGCGACGTTGCAGGCGTTCCTCGGCGCGTATGTGAAGCGGTACGACGTCACCGACGATCCGCGGGTGCACGGGCACCGCAGGCGGACCGGCGCGTCGGTCCTCGCCCATGCCCGGGGCGCCCTGCGCGGACCGAACGAGCCGAACGCCGAGGACCGGTGAGCGGGTCCCGGAGCAGCTGACGCCCCGCGGCGCGCCCCGCGTGGTGCGCTTGACACCAAAATCGAACATCCATTCTTATGGAGCGACCAGGGGCTTTCTCCCCAGGGACCCCAAGGGATCCGGAGAGAGTGACCGGGCGAGGAGCCTCGAGTTAACCACAGGCGCACGGGCGCCGAGGCCGATTGTCAGTGGCAGGCGTTAGCGTCTTTGACGTGAAGCGATCGACACAAGCAAACCGGGTGGAACCCATGGCAGGAACCGACCGCGAGAAGGCGCTCGAAGCCGCGCTCGCACAGATTGAACGGCAATTCGGCAAGGGCGCAGTGATGCGCATGGGCGAGCGGCCGAACGAGCCCATCGAGGTCATCAGCACCGGCTCGACCGCCCTCGACATCGCGCTCGGCGTCGGCGGCATCCCGCGCGGCCGCGTGGTGGAGGTGTACGGGCCGGAGTCCTCCGGCAAGACGACCCTGACCCTGCACGCTGTGGCCAACGCCCAGCGGGCCGGTGGCGCGGTGGCCTTCGTGGACGCCGAGCACGCCCTCGACCCCGAGTACGCGAAGAAGCTCGGCGTCGACATCGACAACCTGATCCTGTCCCAGCCGGACAACGGCGAGCAGGCTCTGGAGATCGTCGACATGCTGGTTCGCTCCGGCGCCCTCGACCTCATCGTCATCGACTCCGTCGCCGCCCTGGTGCCGCGCGCGGAGATCGAGGGCGAGATGGGTGACTCGCACGTGGGTCTCCAGGCCCGCCTGATGAGCCAGGCGCTCCGGAAGATCACCAGCGCGCTCAACCAGTCCAAGACCACCGCCAT
This sequence comes from Streptomyces sp. NPDC006552, assembly GCF_040611655.1. Classification (NCBI taxonomy): domain Bacteria; kingdom Bacillati; phylum Actinomycetota; class Actinomycetes; order Kitasatosporales; family Streptomycetaceae; genus Streptomyces; species Streptomyces sp. NPDC006552. The sequence continues at coordinate 112,979 of NZ_JBEXOS010000012.1, read as the reverse complement.
TTTCATCAACCAGCTCCGCGAGAAGATCGGTGTGATGTTCGGCTCCCCGGAGACCACGACCGGTGGCCGGGCGCTGAAGTTCTACGCCTCGGTGCGCATGGACATCCGCCGCATCGAGACGCTCAAGGACGGCACAGACGCGGTGGGCAACCGCACCCGCGTCAAGGTCGTCAAGAACAAGGTCGCGCCGCCCTTCAAGCAGGCCGAGTTCGACATCCTCTACGGCCAGGGCATCAGCCGCGAGGGCGGCCTGATCGACATGGGCGTCGAGCACGGCTTCGTCCGCAAGGCGGGTGCCTGGTACACGTACGAGGGCGACCAGCTCGGCCAGGGCAAGGAGAACGCGCGCAACTTCCTGAAGGACAACCCCGATCTGGCCAACGAGATCGAGCGGAAGATCAAGGAGAAGCTGGGCGTCGGTGTCCGCAAGGAGGAGCCGGCCGCCGAGCCGGCGCCCACGGACGCGGTGACCGATGCGCCCGCCGAGGACGCCGCCAAGACGGTGCCCGCTCCCAAGGCCGCCAAGACCAAGGCCGCGGCGGTCAAGAGCTAGTCCGTGACACGACGAACCGACTGGGGTGAGTACGACGACGGCCCCCCTGTCCCGGCGGGCCGGGGACATGGCGGCGACGAGGCGTACGACGATGCCGCGTACGGGGAGAGCGGGTACGACGGGGGGCCGGGGGACGGCACGGCAGCGGGCGGGCCGCGCCGCGGGGGACGTGCGCGCGGCGGCGCCGGGTCGCGCGGACGCCGGCGCAGAGGCGGATTCGGGGACCAGCCCGGCGCCACGGGGGACGACGGCCCGCCCGACTCGTCGCGGGCCGGGCGGGGCGAGCCGTCGGGAGATCCGGCGGAGCGGGCGCGGAACATCTGCCTGCGGCTGCTCACCGGGACTCCGCGTACGCGCAAGCAGCTGGCGGACGCACTGCGCAAGCGGGAGATCCCGGACGAGGTGGCGCAGGAGGTGCTCGGCCGCTTCGAGGAGGTCGGGCTGATCAACGACAGCGCCTTCGCGGATGCCTGGGTGGAGTCCCGCCACCACGGGCGCGGCCTGGCCCGGCGCGCGCTCGCCCGCGAGCTGCGCACCAAGGGGGTGGACTCGACGGTGATCGACGAGGCGGTCGGGCAGCTCGACGTCGAGCAGGAGGAGGAGACCGCGCGCGAGCTCGTCGCCCGCAAACTCCGCTCCACGCGCGGCCTCGACCGCGACAAGAGGCTGCGCCGTCTCGCGGGCATGCTCGCCCGCAAGGGGTACTCCGAGGGCATGGCGCTCCGGGTGGTGCGACAGGCGCTGGAGGAAGAGGGGGAGGAGACGGAGGACCTGGGGTTCGGGGAGTAGGCCGGACGGAAGGTGGGGCCGCGCCGCCACACCCACCGCCCGCGTGCCGCTTACGCCTCCGTGACCGGTAGGCCCGCTGCTCGCCAGGCCTGGAAGCCGCCTGCCAGGTCCGTCGCGCGGTACAGGCCCAGCTGTTGCAGGGAGGCGGCCGCGAGGCTGGAGGCGTAGCCCTCGTTGCAGACGACGATGACGTGCAGATCGTGGTCGGTCGCCTCGGGGGCCCGGTGGCTGCCCTGGGGGTCCAGGCGCCACTCCAGTTCGTTGCGTTCGACGACGAGTGCGCCGGGGATCAGCCCGTCGCGCTCGCGCAGCGCCGCGTACCGGATGTCGACCAGGAGCGCGTCGCCGGCCGACGCCGCGTCGAAGGCCTCCTGCGGTTCGACCCGGTCGAGCCCGGTCCGCACCTGTTCGAGCAGCGCGTCGATGCCCACCCGGGGCCGGTCCGCGGCGCTCACTGCCAGTCCTGCGGGCGCTCCACCGACTCCAGGCGCAGTACCTGACCGGTGCGGCTGTAGCGGCGGATCTGCGGGAGGGGCGGGTAGTAGGCGTGGACCGAGACGGCGTGGGCGGTGCGGGACTCGTTCAGGACCTCGTGCACGTGGTGGCGGCCGAAGGCGCGGCCCTGCCCCGTCGTCAACCGCCGGGTGCGGTCGACCCCTTCGGACAGTTCCAGGGTCCGCCAGCCGTCGGCGGGCAGCCGGGCCGCCAGCGCGTTCTCCTTCAGCTCGCCCGAGGCGGTGAGGAAGGCGCCGACCGACTCGGCGTGGTCGTGCCAGCCGGTGCCCGTCCCGGGCGGCCAGCCGATGAGCCAGGCCTCGCTGCCACCGGAACCTTCGAGCCGCACCCAGGTACGGCCCTGCGGATCCAGCGGCAGCGACGCGACGAGGGCGCGGTCGGCGGCGGTGCGGCGGACGAAGTCGAGCAGCTCGGCCTGGGTCGGAGCGGTGCCGGACACGGCCGGTCCGCCGGGAGCAAGTGCAGGGGAAGATGTCAGGGGCGTAGGAAGAGACACGGCAGGTACCGTCCTGGAGTTCGCGGTGGGCGCGGGCCGCGGGTGCCGGGGAGACGGCAGCGCAGGGCGGCGCGCGCAGGGAGAAGAAGGCGAATTCAGCAGGACGGGCGACACGTGCAGCCCGCGTAGCGGACCAGGTCCATATGGACCCTCCGCCACAGGCGTACATCGGTGTCGATCGTCACGCTCCGGAGTACACCATGGCCGTGGATGCCGGTCAACTCACACGCGGGGCAGGCGTCTCGGCCTCGAGTGCCGCCCTATCAGCGGCCGAGCGGATCGTCGCGTGGTCCCGTCACGCGGCTCAGCCGGGCGGTCTCTTCCCGTGACTCGGAACGCGGCCCAGCCGAACGGTCCCCTCTCATGACTCGGCACGCGGCCCAGCCGGGCCGCCCCGGTCACCGCTGCCGTCGTCGCACGCCCGGAGCCCTCAGTCGGAGCCGCCCGCCCGTGCCCCGGCCCGCACCGGCTCGCCGTCCGGGGCGGGGCCGCCGAGGGCCGACCGGGCGGCCTCGTACAGCTCCGTGGGCTGGACGCCACTGAGGGCAGTCACCAGATGTCCGTCCGGGCGGATCAGCAGCACGGTATGGGCGGCGGCCTGCGGATAGCTCTCCGCGACGAGCAGCTCGGCCCCGTGCGGAAGGGCCGCTATGGCCGCCGCGAGCCGGGGCATCAGCCCGGCGGACATCCAGTGCTTGCGGTCCCACACGCCGGTGCCGGGAGCCACGAGGACGACGAGCAGGTGGCCCAGGCCCAGCCGGTCGCGCAGCGGGACGACCGAACCGTCGGGCGCCGTCACCCGCACGTCCGCGACCGGCGCGCCGACCGCCGTGCCCACGTCCACTTGCGACTCGGAGAGCGGTGGCGCGAGCGGCGAGTCGGTGTACGCCCCCGGCGCGCCGAGCGGGCCGTGCCCCAGGTGACCGTCCGTGAGCAGCGCATCGTGGCCCCGGGCGCCGCCGGGCACGTAGGCACGCAATCCGCGGGCTCCCTTGCCGCCGCCGCGCAGTATCGGCAGCGCCTGGTCCGCGGCGCGCAGCCGGCCGGCGACGACGGCGCGGCGCTCCGCCTGATAGCTGTCGAGCAGGGCGGCCGGGACGGGTCGTGGCCCGTCGTGCCAGGTCAGCGCCAGTTTCCAGGCGAGATTGTCCGCGTCGCGCAACCCCTCGTCCAGCCCCTGGGTGCCGAGCGCACCCAGCAGATGAGCCGCGTCCCCCGCGAGGAAGGCGCGGCCCACGCGCCAGCGGCGGGCGAGGCGGTGGTGGACGGTGTGGACGCCCGTGTCCAGCAGTTCGTACGGCGGGGTGGAGCCTTCGCACCAGCCCCCGAGGGTCTCCCGGATGCGTGCCACCAGCACATCCGGGGTGACCAGATCGCTGCGGGGCGGCAGCAGCCAGTCCAGGCGCCAGACGCCGTCGGCGAGGGGGCGGCCGACGACCTCCGGACCCGCCGGGCCCGAGGTCCGCCACGGGGGGTTCCGGTGGAGTAACGCCTGACCGGGCCACGGAAGTTCCGTGCGCAGCGCGGCGACCGCGTGCCGTTCGACGGCGGTGCGGCCGGGAAAGCGGATGTCGAGCAGTTTGCGGACGGTGGAGCGGGGCCCGTCACAGCCCACCAGGTAACTCCCGCGCCACCACGTGCCCTTCGGGCCGCGGGTGTGGGCGGTGAGCCCCGCGGCGTCCTCCTCGATCGCGTCGATGCGGCTGTTGACGACGACCTTGATGAGCCGCTCGTCCGCGACGGCCCGGCGCAGTGCTCCGGTCAGTTCGTGCTGGGCGATGTGGAGTGGGGCGGGCAGGTCGTCGCCGAAGGTGAAGGAACGCATCTCCTGTTTGCGGCGCAGGGAACGCCAGCCGGTCCACCGTGAGCCCGCGCGGTCGAACGACGTGCCCGACAGACGCTCCGCGAGCGCGGCGGTGTCCTCGCGCAGGACGACCGTGCGGGCGAGACGCTGCTCGTCCTTGCCGGGACCCTCGTCCAGCACCAGGGCCGGTACGCCGTGCCGGGCGAGCGCGAGGGAGAGCGTGAGCCCCACGGGGCCCGCGCCGACGACGATCACCGGGTCCACGGCGCGGCTCCTCCTGCCCCGAACGGCCCGCCGGAGAGCGTCCCGCGCGATGCGGACGGTGGACGGGAAACGCGGGAAGGGGCAGTTGGAGCGGGGTGCACGTTCACAGAGCGTATGCAACCCACTGCTGGTGCTTGCGTCAAGTGACGGAGGCAGTGGCGATCACGCCACTGCCTCCTTGACACCAGAACGGTCGATGCGGATCCCTTGACGCCCCGTCAGGAGCCGCCGGGGCCCCCGGTGCCGCCGGCGCCGCCGGTGGGGCCCTTGCCGAGGACTTGCTCGATCTCCGACATCTCCACGACGGGCTCGCCGGCCGGGGCCACCGCGACCCCCTTCTTGGTGCTGCGCCGCCCCCGCCGCTCGATCCACGTGGCGATCCCCGACAGGGCCAGACACATGGCGATGTAGAGCGCGCCGACGACGATGACGACGGCGGTGATCGGGTTGTCACCGTTGACGATGATGTTGTTGGCCATCGTGCGGGCCGCGAACAGCAGCTCCCCGTAGGTGATGATGTAGCCGAGCGACGTGTCCTTCAGGGTGACCACGAGCTGGCTGATCATCGTCGGCAGCATCGAGCGGACGGCCTGCGGCACCAGCAGCATCGTCATCACCTGGGACTTGCGCAGCCCCAGTGCGTACGCCGCTTCCACCTGGCCGCGCGGTACGGCGTTGACACCGGCGCGCAGGACCTCGGCCTGGACACAGCCGTTGTAGACGGTCAGGCCGATGACGAGGGCCCAGAAGGCGGAGTTGTCGCCGACGACCCCGAGGTTCTCCTTGTAGGTGAGGAAGAGCACCCACAGGGCGTAGATCGTGATGAGCAGCGGGATCGCGCGGAACAGCTCGATGAAGCCGGTCGCGAACCACCTGATCGCCTGGTGGTCGGAGAGCCGGGCCACGGCGAGCAGCAGACCGAGCACCAGGGAGAGCACACCGGCGGCCGCGAACACTTTCAAGGTGGTGAGCACGCCGTCACGGATGTTGGCGCGTACCCCCGCGTTGTTGAAGATGTTCCAGACCTCGGGCTCCAACTGGCCCGTGGCGTTCATCCGGTACAGGGTGAACGCGATCAGGCCGAGCACCGCGACGGAGCCGACCACCGTGTAGATCCGGTTGCGCACCTGGGCCTTGGGGCCGGGTGCGTCGTACAGGACGCTCGGAGAGCTCATCGTGCGACCCCCATGCGGCGCTCGAGCAGCCGGAAGAGACCGCTGATGGCGAAGGTGATGATCAGGTAGCCGAGGGCCACCCACAGGAAGATCCAGCCGATCGCGAACCCCTTGTCGCTCAACAGCTTCTGCACCCCGAAAAGTTCGGCGACACTGAACGCGCCCGCGATGGCCGAGTTCTTGGTCAGCGCGATGAAGATGGAGCTGAGGGGCGGCAGCACGGTCCGCGTGGCCTGCGGCAGGATGATCATGCGCAGGGTCTGCGAGAACGTCATCCCGATCGACCGGGCGGCCTCGGCCTGCCCCAGCGGCACCGTGTTGATGCCGGAGCGGACGGCTTCACAGACGAACGCCGAGGTGTAGCAGCCCAGGGCGAGCAGCGCCTTGGTCCAGGGGTTCAGGCCCGGCAGGAAGATGACCGGGATGACGAACCACACGACAAGGAAGAGCAGCGTCAGGGGCGTGTTGCGGAACAGGGTGACCCAGGCCGTGCCGAACAGTCGTAGGGGCGGGACGGGGGAGACACGGAAGCCGGCGATGATCACGCCGAGGACCATCGCCAGGAGTCCGCTGGCCAGGGTCAGCAGGACGGTGCCTATGAACCCCTCGCGAAACTCCGGGAGATAGTCGAGCAATACGTTCACGGGGATGTCCTCGTGGGCGGCAGCGGACGGGCGACAGCGGACGGATGGCGACGGCCGCGCAGCGGGCGCACCGGCGGGGGTGCGCCCGCTGCGCGGACGGGCTCCTCAGGCGGTGATCAGTAGCGGGCGACGGCCGGCGGCTCGGTGTACGCGGAGCCGGACAGGCCGAGCGTCGCGTCGTAGGCCTTCTTGTAGTCGCCGTTCTTCTGGTGCGCCTCGATGGCGTCGTTGACCGCGTCGCGCAGCGCCTTGTCGTTCTTGTTCATGCCGACGCCGTACGGTTCCTTCGTGAAGGGCTTGCCGACCACCTTCAGCTTCTCGTTGCGCTGGGCGGCGTAGCCCTTGAGGATCGCGTCGTCGGTGGTGACGGCGTCGACCTCGTTGTTCAGCAGCTGCTGCACGCACTCGGAGTACTTGGACAGCTCGATGGTCTTGGCGCCGTACTTGGGCTTCTTGATCTCCTGGAGCGGGGTCGAGCCCTTGATGGAGCAGACCGTCTTGCCCTTGAGCGAGTCCGGGCCGGTGATGCCCTTCTCGTCCTTGCGCACCAGGAGGTCCGCGCCGGCCAGGAAGTACGGGCCGGCGAAACCGACCTGCTTCTTGCGCTCGTCGTTGATCGTGTAGGTGCCTACGTAGAGGTCGACCTCGCCCTTGGAGATGGTGGTCTCGCGGACGTTCGAGTCGACCGTCTTGAACTCGACCTGGCTCGGCTTGAAGCCGAGGTCGGCGGCGACCATCTTGGCGATCTCGATGTCGAACCCGGAGCGCTTGCCGTCCGTGTCCTCGAAACCGAGGAAAGGCTGGTCGTTCTTGGCGCCGACGACGATCTTGCCGGCCTGCTGGGCCCGCTTCAGGGTCGCCGAGTCGATCTTGACGTCCGTGGCGATCTTGTAGGTGGGCAGCTTCGGCTGGTCCTTGCCACCGGCCGAACCGGCGGGCTTGTCGCCGGCGTTGCCCGACTCGCCGCCACAGGCGGTCGCGGTCAGCGCGAGCACGGCCAGGGTCGCGGCAGCGGCGGATTTGCGGAGCTTCATGGTGAACATCCTTCGTGTCGGCCTTCGTGTCGGCAGATTCGGCAGTGAACTAGTGGTGCAGGATCTTCGACAGGAAGTCCTTGGCCCGGTCGCTGCGCGGGTTGCTGAAGAACTGGTCGGGGACGGCCTCCTCGACGATGCGGCCGTCCGCCATGAAGACGACGCGGTTGGCCGCCGAGCGGGCGAAGCCCATCTCGTGTGTGACCACCACCATCGTCATGCCGTCCCGGGCGAGCTGCTGCATCACCTCGAGGACCTCGTTGATCATCTCCGGGTCGAGCGCCGAGGTCGGCTCGTCGAAGAGCATGATCTTCGGGTCCATCGCCAGCGCCCGTGCGATGGCCACACGCTGCTGCTGGCCGCCGGAGAGCTGCGCGGGGTACTTGTCCGCCTGGGCGCCGACCCCGACCCGGTCGAGCAGCGCCCTGGCCTTCTCCTCGGCCTTCTTCTTGTCCGCCTTGCGGACCTTGACCTGACCCAGCGTCACGTTCTCGAGCACGGTCTTGTGCGCGAAGAGGTTGAAGGACTGGAACACCATGCCCACGTCCGCGCGGAGCCTGGCCAGTTCCTTGCCCTCCTGGGGCAGCGGCTTGCCGTCGATCGTGATGCTGCCGGAGTCGATCGTCTCCAGGCGGTTGATCGTGCGGCACAGCGTCGACTTGCCGGAACCCGAGGGGCCGATGACGACGACGACCTCACCTCGCGCGACGGTCAGGTCGATGTCCTGCAGCACGTGCAGCGCGCCGAAGTGCTTGTTGACTTCGCGCAGGGCGACCAGCGCGTCGCCCGCAGGGGGAGTGGCGTCCTTGGTCACCGAAACTTCGGTCATCGGGGTCTTGCTCCATCCTCCTCGGTTGGGAGGACAGTAGTAACGCCATGCGACCAGCGTCATTACATCTGAGGGGAAATTGAGCATAACGATCCGGCCGCGACCCGACACTGTGCGTGAAGAGGGGCAGCGGCCGCGCGTACCGGCTGCATAACGGAACCCCACCGTAACCGGCAGGCTCTTGACTGCGTCCTTATGTATCGGCGTGGATGCCTTGGTGAACCTTGAGAGGCCGGGACGTGAGAGGGGGGCCGGAATGAGACTGCTGCTCGTCGAGGACGACGACCACGTGGCCGCGGCCCTCTCCGCCGTGCTGGCCAGACACGGTTTCTCGGTGCTCCATGCCCGCAGCGGCGAGGAGGCGCTCCAGGCACTCGTCCCGGACCCCGACGCCTTCGGTGTCGTACTGCTCGACCTCGGCCTGCCCGACCAGGACGGCTACGAGGTCTGCGGCAAGATCCGCAAACGCACCTCGACTCCGGTGATCATGGTGACCGCGCGCGCGGACGTACGGTCACGCATCCATGGACTCAACCTCGGCGCGGACGACTATGTGGTCAAGCCGTACGACACGGGTGAGCTGCTGGCCCGCATCCATGCGGTGAGCCGGCGCAACATGAGTGCGGAGAGCGCCCCCGCGGCCGAGAGCGCGCTGCGGCTCGGCGGCGTGCACATCGAACTGCCCACCCGGCAGGTCACCGTGGACGGCTCCGTCGTGCAGCTCACCCGCAAGGAGTTCGACCTGCTCGCCCTGCTCGCGCAGCGGCCGGGCGTCGTCTTCCGGAGGGAGCAGATCATCAGCGAGGTGTGGCGCACGAGTTGGGAGGGGACGGGGCGCACCCTGGAGGTCCACGTCGCCTCCTTGCGCTCCAAACTGCGCCGGCCCGCGCTGATCGAGACGGTACGCGGCGTCGGCTACCGCCTCGTGGCGCCGGCCGCGTAGCGGAAGCCGTAGAGTCCCCGGGTGCGCGCCCGCCTGCTTCCGCTGCTCATCGTCCTCATGGCGGGCGTGCTGCTCGCGCTCGGCTTCCCCCTCGCCGTGAGTGTGGCCTCCGCGCAGCAGCAGAAAGTCGTCATCGACCGCATCGACGACACGGCCCGGTTCGCCTCGCTCGCACAGTTCGTGACGAGCCGCCCGGACGAAGGCCGGGGGGACGCGGCGGGCCGGGGGAAGAGCGACGGAGCGGACGAGCGGCAGCAGACGCTGCAGAAGGAACTCGCGCGCTACTACGACGTCTACGGCATAAAGGCCGGCGTCTTCTACCGTGACCAGCAGCCGATGGGACAGGCGCCCGGCGACTTCCTGGTGCCGGTGCGGGGCCCCGTGCGGGCCGCTTTCGACGAGGCCCGTTACTCCCGCCGCAGCCACGATCCGCCGCAGGTGTGGCCGTGGCAGCGCGGCGGCCGTGTGGTGGTCGCCTCGCCGGTCATCCGGGACGGCGACGTCGTCGCGGTCGTCGTCACCGACTCGCCCACCGACGCGATGCGGGCCGCGACGCTGCGCGGCTGGGCCGTGATCGTGGCCGGTGAGGTCGCCGCGATGCTCCTCGCGGTGGGCGCGGCGCTGCGGCTCACCGGCTGGGTGCTGCGCCCGGTCCGCGTGCTGGACGCGACCACCCACGACATCGCCACCGGCCGCCTGAAGTCACGCGTCGCGGCCGCCGGAGGCCCGCCGGAACTCCGGCGCCTGGCCCGGTCGTTCAACGAGATGGCGGACCACGTCGAGGACGTGCTGGAGCAGCAGCGCGCCTTCGTCGCCGACGCCTCGCACCAACTGCGCAATCCGCTCGCCGCCCTGCTGCTGCGCATCGAAGTGCTGTCCTACGAACTACCGGAGGGGAACGAGGAGATCGCGTCCGTACGGGCCGAGGGCAAGCGCCTGGCCCGTGTCCTCGACGACCTGCTCGATCTGGCCCTGGCCGAGCACGCCGCCGCCGACCTGCGGCTGACCGACATCGGAGAGCTGGCCGCCGAGCGGGTGGAGGCGTGGCGCCCGCTCGCCGACGAAAAGGGGGTGCGGCTGGTGGCCGAGTGCCCTGCGGCGACCGGCTGGGCCGACCCGATCGCGCTGTCCAGCGCCTTGGACGCGGTCGTGGACAACGCCCTCAAGTTCACGCCCGCGGGCGAGCAGGTCACCGTCACGGTCGCGGCGAACGGGGAGACGACTGCCGTCGTGGTCACCGACGGCGGCCCCGGCCTGCGCGAGGAGGAGCTCGCCCGGATCGGCGACCGGTTCTGGCGCAGCAACCGGCACCAGAACATCAAGGGCTCGGGCCTCGGCCTGTCCATCTCCCGGGCGCTGCTGACCGCGGGCGGCGGCTCCATCGCGTACGCGCACCACGAGCCGCACGGGCTGAAGGTGACGGTGCGGGTGCCCAGGACGGCATCGGTGGCGCCGTCCCGCTCCGCCGCTCAGGGTTTGACGGAGCGGTAGTAGCGGCGCGCGCCCTCGTGGAGGGAGAGCGGGTCCGTGTAGACGGCCGTTCTGAGGTCCACGAGCTGCGCCGCGTGGACCTCGGCGCCGATGTGGTCGCGGCTGTCGATGACCGTGCGGGTCATCGCCTCGGTCAGCCCCGGATCGGTGCGGTCGGTGGTCACCAGGAGGTTCGCCACGGCGAGCGTGCTGACGGACCGGCCCAGCTGGGCGGCCGGATAGGCGTCGGCGGGCATCACGGCGGCCCGGTAGTAACGCGACGACGCGCCTTGCTTGTGGAGCGTGTCGACGAGGCTGCCCAGCTCGACCAGCCGGACCGGGTACTCCTGCGACAGCGTCCGCACATGGTTGGTGGGCAGACCACCCGACCAGAAGAACGCGTCGATCTTCCCCGCCTTGAGCGCCGTGGGCATGGTGTCGATGCCGATGCCCACGGGCGTCACGTCCCGGTCGATGTCCAGGCCCGCCGCGCGCAGCACGCGGTCGGCTATCAGCCGCACGCCCGACCGGCCCCCGCCGACGGCGACCCTCTTGCCACGCAGGTCGGCGACCTTCTTCACCGGGGAGGAGCGGGCCACGACGAGCTGCATGTAGTCGTCGTAGAGGCGGGCGCAGCCGCGCAGCCGGGTCGCGCCCGCCCGGTCCTCGTCCTGGTACTTGGCGACCGCGTCGGCCGCGGCGATGGTGAAGTCGGCCTTGCCGGTGGCGACCCTCTCGACGTTGTCCCACGAGCCTTCGCTGCTGGTCAGGGAGACGTCGAGCCGGGGGATGTCGCGGGACAGCGCCGTCTTGAGGAGGTTGCCGTACTTCTCGTAGACGCCGGTGTGGGCGCCCGTGCTGATGGTGACGCGGCCGCTCGGAGCCGGCTCGCCCAGGGGAAGCAGCCACCACAGCAGCAGTCCGGACACGACGATCCCGGCGGTGGCGCCGAGGAGCGCGCGTCGGCGGGTGACACGGGTGAACGGAGCGGGCATGGGCGCGATCCTGCCAGCTCGCCCCAGAGCTGACCAGGTCCGCCGGGGCGCCCCCGGGGCACGCTTCCAGGGTGACTGGCCGGCGTCGCTCCACAGGATGCGCGGGGCCCCCTCGCGCACCCCATACCCTTGTTGTCATGAGCAGCAGCCACCCGCGTCCGTCCGTGGACGACCGTTCACCCAGCGTGCCCAAGACATACGAAGTACTCACCTACGGGTGCCAGATGAACGTCCACGACTCCGAGCGGTTGTCGGGCCTCCTGGAGGACGCGGGGTACGTCCGCGCGCCCAAGGGCTCCGACGGCGACGCCGATGTCGTGGTCTTCAACACCTGCGCGGTGCGCGAGAACGCGGACAACAAGCTCTACGGCAACCTGGGACGGCTCGCCCCGCGCAAGACGCAGCGCCCGGGCATGCAGATCGCCGTGGGCGGCTGCCTGGCTCAGAAGGACCGCGACACCATCGTGAAGAAGGCGCCCTGGGTGGACGTCGTCTTCGGCACGCACAACATCGGCAAGCTGCCCGTCCTCCTGGAGCGCGCCCGCGTCCAGGAGGAGGCACAGGTCGAGATCGCCGAGTCCCTGGAAGCCTTCCCCTCCACGCTGCCCACCCGCCGCGAGAGCGCGTACGCGGCCTGGGTGTCGATCTCGGTCGGCTGCAACAACACCTGCACCTTCTGTATCGTCCCCGCCCTGCGCGGCAAGGAGAAGGACCGCAGGACCGGCGACATCCTGGCGGAGATCGAGGCGCTGGTCGGCGAGGGCGTCAGCGAGATCACGCTGCTCGGCCAGAACGTGAACGCGTACGGCAGCGACATCGGCGACCGCGAGGCCTTCAGCAAGCTGCTGCGCGCCTGCGGGCAGATCGAGGGCCTGGAGCGCGTGCGCTTCACCTCCCCGCACCCGCGCGACTTCACGGACGACGTGATCGCCGCCATGGCCGAGACGCCGAACGTGATGCCACAGCTGCACATGCCGATGCAGTCCGGCTCCGACACGGTCCTCAAGGCGATGCGCCGCTCGTACCGCCAGGAGCGCTTCCTCACCATCATCGAGAAGGTCCGCGCCGCCATGCCGCACGCGGCCATCACGACCGACATCATCGTGGGCTTCCCCGGCGAGACCGAGGAGGACTTCGAGCAGACGATGCACGCCGTGCGCGAGGCCCGCTTCGCCAACGCCTTCACCTTCCAGTACTCCAAGCGTCCCGGGACCCCGGCCGCGACGATGGAGAACCAGGTTCCCAAGGAGGTCGTGCAGGCGCGCTACGAGCGTCTCGTCGCCCTCCAGGAGGAGATCTCCTGGGAGGAGAACAAGAAGCAGGTCGGCCGGACCCTGGAGCTGATGGTCGCCGAGGGCGAGGGCCGCAAGGACGGCACCACGCACCGCCTCTCCGGCCGCGCCCCCGACAACCGCCTCGTCCACTTCACCAAGCCGGACGGCGAGGTCCGCCCCGGCGACGTCGTCACGGTCGAGATCACGTACGCGGCCCCGCACCACCTGCTCGCCGAGGGCCCGGTCCTGAACGTACGGCCCACGCGCGCGGGCGACGCCTGGGAGCGGCGTACCAAGGAGCAGCAGGACAAGAAGCAGGGCGTCCTGCTGGGCCTGCCCACGGTCGGCGTTCCCGCGCCCCTGCCGGCGGTCACGGGCGGCTGCGCCGTCGACTGATGCGACGGGCCGACGACAAGTAGGCTGACGATCATGCTTGTCGCCGCCGCCGTCTGCCCCTGTCCGCCGTTGCTGGTGCCCGAGGTCGCCGCCGACGCCGCTCCCGAGCTGGACGCCGCGCGCACCGCCTGCGACGCGGCGATCGGCGCGGTCCTCGCCGCGGATCCCGACGTGCTGTGGGTGATCGGCGGCGGCCCGCGTCCCGGTGTCCACAGGCCGGGAGCGCGGGGTTCCTTCCAGCCCTTCGGTGTCGATCTCGACGTACGCCTCGGAGCACCGGAGGAGTCCGCCGAAGCCGAGACCCCCGCACTCCCCGTGTCCCTCTCCGTAGGCGCGTGGCTGCTCGCGCGCGCGGGATGGACGGGCGAGACCCGCGGTTACGAAGTGGCGGAGAGCGGTCCGGTCTCCGCCGGAGCGGAGGGCGCGCGCCGCCTGGCCGCGGGCAGCACCGGTGCGCAGCGCGTGGGCTTCCTGGTCATGGGCGACGGCACCGCCTGCCGCACGGTGAAGGCCCCCGGCTACCTCGACGAGCGGGCCGAGGGCGTCGACGCCCGGATCGCCGCGTCCTTGGGCACTCTCGACCGGGACGGCTACCTGGCCCAGTTGGACGCCGGTCTCGCCGGCGAACTGAAGATCTCCGGCCGCGCGCCCTGGCAGCTCCTCACCGCGGCCTGGGCCCAGGACCACGGTCACCACGGCACAGCACGCCTGTTGTACGAGGACGCGCCCTACGGGGTGGGGTATTTCGTGGCCTCCTGGACGTAGAGCCCTCCAGAGCCCCGCTGCGGGCCTCCGACGCTCCCTGCCTGTCCCGCGCCCCTCGCGCGCACGACGACGGCCGCGAGACCCGGAGGTGTCGCGGCCGTCGCCGTGCGCGGGAGTGTGGTGTCGAAACGCGGCAGGGCGTGGCGTCAAGGCCCCGCAGGAGGCGACGGCGGAGTGCCGCCACCCGTGCCCGTGCCGCCCGCGCCGCCGGGCCCGTCCGGCCTCTCCGGCGCGGAGAGACGGTCCAGAGCGTCCTTCGCCTTGCTCGTGCCCAGCTGGATCTTGTCGCTGTACTTGCCCTTGGTCTTGCCGTCGACCGCCTTGGCGGCCTTGTCCAGACCTTGGTCGATCTTGTCCCCGTGCTGCTGCGCGAGGTCGGAGACCTTGTCCTTGGCAGGGCCGAGCTTGGCTTTCAGGTTGTCCAGGAAGCCCATGAAGCCACCTCTCTCACGAAGTCACTTACTGGCGCCCTCGTCGGCCGCCTCGTTGTCCGCGGCCTGCTCCGCGGACTGCTGCTTGGGGATGTCCACGTTCTCCGACGCGGCGCCCCCGGCCGTCGCGTCCGCCCCGGTCTCCCCGGCCTCGGATCCGGCCGGGGAAGCCTCGGCGGTGGCCTGGGAGGGGGACGTGGCGTCCTGGGCGCTCTCCGCGCCCTGTGCCGCCTCCGCTTCCGCCTCGGCGGTCAGAGGGGCAGCCTGCGTCTCGGCGGACGCCGCCGCGTCACTGTCCTTGGCCTTCCGGCGAAACATGGCAAAAACGCCCATTTCAACTCCATACGTTACTCGTGCGGGCGAAATCCCGCCCTGCCCGGTGCGTCCCATTGCGTCGCCCGGGTCACCGGTCCTCGAAACCGGCGGCTGGAACCTCGCAACAGGCAACGACCCCGGACCTGCTGCGTCACGTAGCTCGTTCGAGAAGAGACCCCCGGTTTGCGAGACTGGGGCGGTGAGTAGCGCAGCTCCCGCCCCGCGGGTCATCGCCGTCGTCGGTCCGACCGCCGCCGGAAAGTCAGATCTTGGTGTCTTCCTCGCCCGGGAGCTCGGCGGCGAAGTCGTCAACGCCGACTCCATGCAGCTCTACCGGGGGATGGACATCGGCACCGCCAAGCTGACGCCCGAGGAGCGTGGCGGGGTCCCGCACCACCTCCTGGACATCTGGGACGTCACGGAGACCGCGAGCGTCGCCGAGTACCAGCGCCTCGCCCGCGCCGAGATCGACCGCCTCCTTGCCGCGGGCCGCTGGCCCGTCCTCGTCGGCGGCTCCGGGCTCTACGTACGCGGCGCCGTCGACAAGATGGAGTTCCCCGGCACCGACCCCGAGATCCGCGCACGCCTGGAAGAGGAACTTGCGCTGCGCGGCTCCGGAGCCCTGCACGCCCGTCTCGCCGCCGCGGACCCGGAGGCCGGGGCCGCGATCCTGCCGAGCAACGGCCGGCGCATCGTGCGCGCCCTCGAAGTCATCGAGATCACCGGAAAACCCTTCACCGCGAATCTGCCCGGGCACGACTCGGTCTACGACACCGTCCAGATCGGCGTCGACGTGGCGCGCCCCGAACTCGACGACCGCATCGCCACGCGCGTGGACCGCATGTGGGAGGCAGGTCTCGTCGAAGAGGTGCGCGCCCTTGCGGCGCAGGGCCTGGGAGCGGGCCGCACGGCCTCGCGCGCCCTCGGCTACCAGCAGGTCCTCGCCGCCTTCGCGGGGGAGTGCACCGAGGAGGAGGCACGCGCGGAGACGATCCGCGCCACCAAGCGCTTCGCGCGCCGTCAGGACTCGTGGTTCCGGCGCGACCCACGGGTGCACTGGTTGAACGGAGCCGTCGCCGAACGCGGGGAACTCCACGACCGGGCAATGGCGTTGGTCGAACGACCGGTTACAGCCTGATCACGTGATGGCATCGGGACGCCCCGCCCGTCATCCCGGCCTCTTCGGCCGTGCCATCATCGACCATCGATCGACCAGTGGAGTCCGAAGTGGGAGGGCGCGTGGCGATGGAGGCCGGCCCTCGTGACACCGCACCGGGCGGGGAGCAGTTGAGCCCCGACGGTCCAGAGGCGATCCCGGACGGCGTGATCGCCGACGGGCCGACCGCCGACGAGCTCACCGCGCAGGATGCGGCCGCCGAGGTCGAGATCGAGCTGCGCCCGCAGCGCAGGCTCCGCATCTGGCAGCTCGCCCCCATCGTGATCCTGGCCACGGTCGGCTCCCTGATGTTCGCCTTCCCCCTGTTCTTCGAGTTCGGTGACGGCGGCGCGGTCGTCGCGATGCTGGGCCTGCTGATCAGTTCGTGCGCCGCCGGCTGGGGCATGATGGCCGCCCGCCGGGTGGGCTACACGCTGCCGGGCTTCCCACAGCGCGGTTCGGGCCGCCGGCCGGACTGGCGCGTCGTGGGCGCGTACGTGGTCGTGGTGGCCGCGGTGGCGGTCCTGGCCGTCTGGCGGGTGGCGCGGCTCCGCTGACCGCGGTGAGCCCGTTGTCGGCGCCGTCTCGTACGATCGAGGAATGACCACCTTCCTCAAGGGCCACGGGACGCAGAACGACTTCGTGATCATCCCGGACCCGGAGAACGGCATCGAGCTCTCCGCGGCCGCGGTGGCCGCGCTGTGCGACCGCCGTGGCGGCATCGGTGGTGACGGCCTCCTGCACGTCGTGCGCTCCGCCGCCCACCCCGAGGCGCGCTCCATGGCGGCCGAGGCCGAGTGGTTCATGGACTACCGGAACGGGGACGGCTCGATCGCCGAGATGTGCGGCAACGGAGTGCGGGTCTTCGCCCGCTACCTCCAGCGCGCCGGCCACATCGGCGCGGGCGACCTCGCCGTGGCCACGCGCGGCGGCGTCAAGCACGTCCACGTCGACAAAGAAGGCCTGATCACGGTCGGTATGGGCGCGGCAGCGCTGCCCGAAGGCGAGGTCACCGTGTCCGTCGGCGACCGCACCTGGCCCGCGACGAACGTGAACATGGGCAACCCGCACGCGGTCGCCTTCGTGGCGGACCTGGCCCACGCGGGCACCCTGTACGACCCGCCGCCCGTCGCCCCGGCGGCCGCCTACCCGCAAGGGGTGAACGTCGAGTTCGTCGTCGACCGCGGCCCCCGGCACCTCGCCATGCGCGTGCACGAGCGCGGCGCCGGCGAAACCCTCTCCTGCGGCACGGGCGCCTGCGCGGTGGCCGTCGCCGCGGCCCGAAGAGACGGCCTCGATCCCGCCCTGACCGGCGCTCCGGTGACGTACGAGATCGATCTGCCCGGCGGGCGGCTGACGATCACCGAGCGTCCGGGTGGAGAGATCGAGATGACAGGACCGGCCGAGATCGTGGCCGAAGGCATGATCGACGCGGACTGGTTCGCGTCATTCGAAACCGTAAACCCGTGAAGCTTCGCTCGAATGGGTGATCCGTTTCACGCTGGGCGAGAGCTGGTCTGTGCCACGTGATGGGCTCGGTAGCATCAAGCACCGGTCCGGACGGGTTCCCCCGCCAGCCCGCCGCCGGGTAGAGAAAGCCGGAGGTGCTCATGAGCGCGGAGGCGACCAACCCCGCCACCCCAGGGCCGATCACGCCCGGAGCACACCGCAGGCGTGGCCGCCCCCGGATCGACCTGCGACGACTCGGCCGCGCCGCACTCCTCGGCCCCACCGCCCGCGGCCGCCTTCCCGACGCGATCGGACACGTGGTCGAGGCGCACCGCGCCCACTACCCTGACGCCGATCTCGACCCGCTGCGCCGCGCCTACGTCCTGGCCGAGTCCTCGCACCGCGGCCAGATGCGCAAGAGCGGTGAGCCGTACATCACACATCCGCTCGCGGTGACGCTGATCCTCGCCGAGCTGGGCGCGGAGAACACCACCCTGACCGCCTCCTTGCTCCACGACACGGTCGAGGACACGGACGTGACGCTCGACCAAGTGCGCACCGAGTTCGGCGAGGAGGTCGCCTATCTCGTCGACGGCGTCACCAAACTGGAGAAGGTCGACTACGGCGCGGCAGCCGAACCCGAGACCTTCCGCAAGATGCTCGTCGCCACCGGCAACGACGTACGCGTCATGTCCATCAAGCTCGCCGACCGCCTGCACAACATGCGCACCCTCGGCGTCATGCGCCAGGAGAAGCAGGAACGGATCGCCAAGGTCACCCGCGACGTCCTCATCCCGCTCGCCGAGCGCCTCGGCGTCCAGGCGCTGAAGACCGAACTCGAAGACCTTGTCTTCGCGATCCTCCACCCTGAGGAGTACGCGGAGACGCACACCCTGATGGCGGCCAACGCGGCGCGCGAGGACGACCCCCTGGCCGCGATCGCCGAAGAAGTGCGCGGTGTGCTCCGCGAGGCGGGTCTGAGTGCCGAAGTCCTCATCCGGCCCCGGCACTTCGTCTCCGTCCACCGGGTCCGCCGCAAACGCGGTGAGCTGCGCGGCACCGACTTCGGCCGCCTCCTTGTCCTCGTCGCGGAGGACGCTGACTGTTACGGCGTCCTCGGTGAGCTGCACACCTGTTTCACGCCGGTGGTCTCGGAGTTCAAGGACTTCATCGCCGTGCCGAAGTTCAACCTCTACCAGTCGCTGCACACGGCCGTCACCCGCGGGGACGGCGAAGTCGCCGAAGTCCTCATCCGTACGCACCAGATGCACAAGGTGGCGGAGGCCGGCGTCGTCGCCCTCGGCAATCCGTACACGCCGTCCGGCGAAGAGCACCTGGACACGGTCGGTGAGCGGGCCGACCCCACCCGCCCCGGCTGGCTCTCCCGCCTCCTCGACTGGCAGCAGTCCGCGCCCGACGCCGACATGTTCTGGTCGACGCTCCGCGAGGACCTGGCCCAGGACCGCGAGATCACCGTCTTCCGGCCGGACGGCGGCACCATCGGCCTGCCCGCGGGCGCCAGTTGCGTGGACGCCGCCTACGCCCAGTACGGCGAGGACGCCCACGCCTGCATCGGCGCGCGGGTCAACGGCCGCCTGGCCACGCTCGGCACGGTCCTCGTCGACGGCGACACGGTGCAGCTCCTGATGGACCGGATGGAGGGCGCCGCCGCCTCCGAACCGTCCCGCGACTGGCTCGACCACGCCCGTACGCCCGCCGCCCGCATCGCGATCCGCCGGTGGCTGACCGCCCACCCGGAGGGCCCGAGCACCCCGGAAGCGGCCCCGCGCGCGCCCTACAGCGGGCCCTCCGCGCGCCCGGCCACCGCCAACGCCGTGGTGGACCAGCCGGGCGCCACCGTGCGTCTGGCGGGCTGCTGTACGCCCGTGCCGCCCGACGAGATCACGGCCTTCGCCGTCCGCGGCGGCGTCGTCACCGTGCACCGCGTCGCCTGTCCCGGCGTGGCCCGCATGAAGGGCGACGGCCGCGCCGAGGTGCCGGTGCGCTGGGCGGACGCGGACGCCGCCGAGTACCGGGTGACGCTCACCGCCGAGTCGTTCAGCCGCCCGCACCTCCTCGCGGACCTCACGGAAGCCATAGCGCTGGAGGGTGTCGCCATCATCTCGGCGACCGTCGAACCGCCCACCCAGGGCGGCGTCCGGCACACCTACACGCTGCAACTCCCAGACGCCGCCCACCTCCCCGGCCTGATGCGGGCGATGCGGAACGTGCCGGGGGTGTACGACGTCGGACGCGCGCAGCACGCGGCGAGCGGCGCGGTCTAGTGCCGCCTGCTTGCGTTCCGGCACATCGAGGCGCCTGGCGTCGACAGCGTGGGTGGCCGGCCGCGCGAGCCGTCCGGACGCGGGGGAGCGCCGGCGCCGACGCGCTGGGGTCTTTCCGGCGGGAGTCCGCCTGGGGCCACAGGGGGCCTCGTTCGGGTGGGAGCGGCGTGTACCGCCCCCGCCGCACGGCGGGCCGCTGATAGCGGTAGTTCATGCTGCTCAGCTCCCGAACGCCCCGCACCGCCGCGCTCCTCGCCGCGGGTGCCTCCGTCGCCATCCTCGCGGCGGCCGCGCCGCAGTCCGTCACCCCGCTCGGCATCGGTGACCGCCTCTTCCCGCACCTGGGCAACCCCGGGTACGACGTCAGGTCGTACGACATCGCCTTCACCTACGGAGGCGACCACAACAAGCCGCTCGACGCCGTGACCAAGATCGACGCCCGAGCGACCGACCTGCTGGAGCGGGTCAACCTCGACTTCTCGCACGGCACGGTGCGCGCGGTGGAGGTCAACGGAGCCCCCGCCCGCTTCGCGACCAGTGACGAAGACCTGATCGTGACGCCCACGCAGCCGGTCGTGCCGGGCGAGCCGCTGCACATCACCGTGCGGCACACCAGCGACCCGCGCCCCGGTAAGCAGGACATCGGGTGGATCCGCACCAAGGACGGGCTCGCCATGGCGAACCAGGCGGACGCCGCGCACCGGGTGTTCCCCAGCAACGACCACCCCTCGGACAAGGCCTACTTCACCTTCCGGGTGACCGCTCCGAAGGACCTCCAGGCGGTGGCCAACGGGCTCCCTGTAGCGACGAAGCGCTCCGGCCCCACCACCAGCTGGGTCTACCGCACCGCCCACCCCATGGCCACGGAACTGGCGCAGGTCTCCATCGGCCGCTCCGCCGTCCTGCACCGCAAGGGACCCCACGGGCTGCCGGTGCGTGATGTCGTCCCCGCCAAGGACACCAAAGCCCTGCAACCCTGGCTCGCCAGGACGCCTGGCCAGATCGCCTGGATGGAAGGCAAAGTAGGCCGCTACCCCTTCGAGAACTACGGCCTGCTCATGGCCGAGGCCAGCACCGGCTTCGAGCTGGAGACGCAGACGCTCTCCCTGTTCGAGCGGGAGGTCTTCACGCGTCCCGAGTACCCGAAGTGGTACGTCGAATCGATCATGGTCCACGAACTCGCGCACCAGTGGTTCGGCGACAGCGTCAGCCCCCGCACCTGGTCCGACCTGTGGCTCAACGAAGGCCATGCCACCTGGTACGAGGCCCTGTACACCGAGGAGAAGGCGCACGCTCCTATGGAGAAGCGGATGCGCAACGCCTACCTCGCCTCCGACGGATGGCGCGCGGCCGGCGGGCCGCCGGCCCGGCCCAAGGGCCCTGAGCAGGGCGAGAAGATCAGCATCTTCCGGCCGGTGGTCTACGACGGCAGCGCCCTGGTCCTGTTCGCCCTGCGCCAGGAGGTCGGCAAGGACGCCTTCGAGCAGGTGGAGCGGCGGTGGGTGAGCACCCACCGTGACTCCACGGCCACGACCGCCGACTTCGTCAGCCTGGCCTCGGACGTCGCCGGACGCGACCTGACCGGCTTCTTCCAGGGCTGGCTGTACGGGAAGAAGACGCCGCCGATGCCGGGGCACCCGGACTGGAAGTCCAAGCCGGTACAGAAGCAGGGCGGGCGGTGAGGCAGGCCGGGCAGGCCGCGGGGCCGGCTGCCCGGCCGGTGTGAGGCGGGCGGGCCGGGCCGATCAAGCCCGAGCCTGAGGAACCTCGGTCCATGAGGCTTGGGCCCCGCAGTCACGGGACATAACTCGGATGACGAGACGGGCCGTCCCGTGCGAACATCGTTCAGCGACGGCGCGAGCCACTCCGATCGCTCCTGATCGGCTTGTCCGGGAATCCCCGGGCGGTGTCGAGCGTTGTCAGTGATGACGGGCGAGACGTCCGTCACACGGACCTCATCCCAGCGACGTAAGGATCCAATGACCTCCTCTTCTTCCCCTTCCCAGGACGCGCAGAGCTTCGCGCTGAACCACCCCGAAGGTCTTCGGGCCGATGCCCTGATGGAAGAGGACGTCGCCTGGAGCCATGAGATCGACACAGCGCGGGACGGCGATCAGTTCGACCGCTCCGAGCGCGCGGCTCTGCGCCGCGTGGCGGGTCTGTCCACCGAGCTCGAGGACGTCACCGAGGTCGAGTACCGACAGCTCCGCCTGGAGCGCGTGGTCCTCGTCGGTGTCTGGACGTCGGGCACGGTCGACGACGCGGAGAACTCCCTCGCGGAGCTGGCCGCCCTCGCCGAGACCGCGGGCGCGCTCGTGCTCGACGGCGTCATCCAGCGCCGGGACAAGCCCGACGCGGCGACGTACATCGGCTCGGGCAAGGCCCAGGAGCTGCGGGACGTCGTCCTCGAGACCGGAGCCGACACCGTCGTGTGCGACGGTGAGCTCAGTCCCGGCCAGCTCATCCACCTCGAAGACGTCGTCAAGGTGAAGGTGGTCGACCGGACCGCCCTCATCCTCGACATCTTCGCCCAGCACGCCAAGTCCCGAGAGGGCAAGGCGCAGGTCGCGCTCGCGCAGATGCAGTACATGCTGCCGCGGCTGCGCGGCTGGGGTCAGTCGCTCTCCCGGCAGATGGGTGGCGGTGGCTCCTCCGGCTCCGGCGGTGGCATGGCCACACGTGGTCCCGGTGAGACCAAGATCGAGACCGACCGGCGCCGGATCCGCGAGAAGATGGCGAAGATGCGCCGTGAGATCGCGGAGATGAAGACGGGCCGCGAGATCAAGCGCCAGGAGCGCCGACGGAACAAGGTGCCCTCGGTCGCCATCGCCGGCTACACGAACGCGGGCAAGTCGTCCCTGCTCAACCGCCTCACGGGCGCGGGCGTCCTGGTGGAGAACGCGCTGTTCGCCACCCTCGACCCGACCGTGCGCCGGGCCGAGACGCCGAGCGGCCGGCTGTACACGCTGGCCGACACCGTCGGATTCGTCCGGCACCTGCCGCACCACCTCGTCGAGGCGTTCCGCTCCACGATGGAAGAGGTCGGCGACTCCGACCTGATCCTGCACGTGGTCGACGGCTCGCACCCGGTACCCGAGGAGCAGCTCGCCGCCGTGCGCGAGGTCATCCGCGACGTCGGGGCCACCGAGGTCCCCGAGATCGTGGTGATCAACAAGGCGGACGCAGCCGATCCGCTGGTCCTCCAGCGGCTGATGCGCCAGGAGAAGCACGCGATCGCCATCTCCGCCCGTACGGGTGCGGGAATCGAGGAGCTGCTCGCGCTCATCGATGCCGAACTGCCGCGGCCCAAGGCCGAGATCGAGGCGCTCGTTCCGTACACGCAGGGCCGGCTGGTCGCGCGGGCGCACACCGACGGCGAGGTGCTCTCCGAGGAGCACACCCCGGAGGGCACGCTCCTTAAGGCGCGGGTCCACGAGGAACTCGCGGCGGAGTTCGCGCCGTACCTCCCGGCGGCTGCCGCGAGCTGAACCGACCGTACGGGGTTGTGACTCGCACCCCAGGTCGAGCGGTACCACGTGATGCCAGATGAAGGAGCCCCGCCCGGGCCGACCCGGGCGGGGCTCCTTCGCCTTCTCGAACACTCCGGCGACGGCTGCGTTCTCATCGCGTGACGGCTGCTTGCCGGCCGCTGCTCCACAGGGCAGCCGGTGCTCGGCCGACCGCCACCGGTCTGGTTGCCGGCCGCCCCCACCGCCCTACTGGCTGCCGTACTTCTCGCTCATCATGTCGAAGACCTGCTCGGCCTCCCGGCCCAACTGCGGGCCCGCGAGCCAGGTGTTACCGGCCGGACCGATCGAGGTGTTGGAGACCAGGACAGTCTTGCCGCCCCGGACGCGGAACCAGCCGCCACCCGACGACCCGCCCGTCATCGTGCAGCCGATCCGGTACATGGTCGGGTCGGTCGAGTTCAGCGAGAGCCGCCCGGGCCGGTCGAGGCACTTGTTCATGAGCAGCCCGTCGAACGGCGGAGCGGCCGGGTAGCCCCACGCGCCCATCGAACCGACCGACTGCACCGAAGGCGCCGAGAAGTCAACGTCCAGCGCGTTGCCGACCGTCTCCTCAAGCGACTTGGTGCCTTGCTCCGGCTTCACGTGCAGCACGGCGAAGTCGTACGGCGCACCGGCGCCACCGGACTCCGCCCCCTGGTTGATCCACTCGTTCGAGGTAGAGGCCCAGTCCGCCCAGTAGGTGCCGTACGGGGCGATCTCCGACTGCGACGCGTTGCGCAGCGCGTCCGCCGACCTGCCCTGGTCGTTGTAGGAGGGCACGAAGGCGATGTTGCGGTACCAGCCGCCACCCGACCCCGCGTGCACACAGTGGCCCGCGGTCCACACGAGGTTCGACCTGCCCGGGTTACGCGGGTCCTTCACAACGGTGCCGGAACAGACCATCGAACCCTCGGGGGAGTCGAAGAAGACCTTGCCGACCGGTGCCGCGTTCTGGTGGTACGGCGTCTTCTCGGCCTGCGCGGGCACCGGCGCGGGCTCCGGGTCGGTCACGCCCTGGTCGTTCCGTGCGTCCTTCGCCGCGATGGTCTTCTTCGGCTCCTTGGCGGACTTCATCCGCTCGGGCTTCCACAACCCCTCGATGACCGGGTTGACGAAATCCTTGGCCTCGCGCAGCCAGTCGTCCTTGTCCCAGTTCTTCCAGGCGCCGTTCTCCCACTTGTCGGGGTCGATGCCGTGCTTCTTCAGCTTGTCGGCGATGTCGGCCGGCAACGTGGCACCGCCCTTCGACCCCTGCGCCGAGGCCGAGGCCGGCTGCGCCGAGGCGCTGTCCTCCCCGTCTTTGCATGCGGTGGCGGTGAGCGTCAGCACGGCGGCGAGCCCCGTGGCGGCGAGAGTGGAGCGCCGCCCCCGGCCACGGGTGGCGGACGGACGTATGGAACGCATGGTGCGAGTACCCCCGGAGTAAAACGGCGCGCGAAGTGCCCGTGGCGCGTCAACACCACGGCGCGGCGCGATAACTGGCATGATCGTGTCATTGATGGGTGGGCGGGCGACCGCGCGTACCCCTCTCGACACAGCACCCCACTATGCCTGTGGGATTGCGGACGAACGGCGGCGGGGCGGTGAAGGTTTCGACACCCCGCCACGGCTTGTCCGGGGCTCGTCGACGAGCCCCGGACGACGGCATCAGCGACGGAAGCAACGATCACCACGTACCGACGGCTGCTAGACCGCCGGCCCGCACACTGATGAGCCGGCCCGAGCCGGAGCGACGAGCTGAACGGCGCCGCCCCGGCCCTGGATCACTGGCCGGCGAACTTCTTGCTCACGGCGTCGTAGATCCCCTTGGCTTCCTTGCCCAGCCGCGGACCGGCGAGCCAACCCGCGGTCACCGGGCCGATCGATGTGTTGGACACCAGCGCCGGCTTGCCGTCGGAACCCTGTCCGACCCAGCCACCACCGGACGAACCCCCGGTCATCGTGCAGCCGACCCGGTACATCGTCGGGTCCGTCGACGTCAGCGACAGACGGCCCGGCTTGTCCGCGCACTGGAACAGCTTCTGGCCGTCGAACGGCGGCGCCGCCGGGTACCCCTTCGCCGTCAGCTGGGAGATCTTCGACACCGTCGGCGTGTTGAAGTTCACCGGCAGCGACGAACCCACCGTCTCCTCCAGCGACTTGGCCGAGCCACCCTTCTCCGGCGTCACATGAATGACGGCGAAGTCGTACGGCGCGCCCGCACCACCGGTCGGCCCGCCCCCCGCGATCCACTGGTCGGAGGTCTGCGCCCAGTCACCCCACCACACACCGAACGGAGCGACTTCGTCCTTGGGCGCTCCTTGCAGCTCCGCGGCGCTCTTGCCCGCGTTGTTGTACGAGGGAACGAACGCGATGTTGCGGTACCAGCCGCCCTTCTTGCCCGCGTGCACACAGTGCCCGGCCGTCCAGATCATGTCGGACTTGCCCGGGTGGGCAGGGTCGGAGACCACGGTGGCCGAACAGACCATCGACCCCTCCGGCCCGTCGAAGAACAGCTTGCCTGCGTACGGCGCGCTGTCGTGGTACGGGCTCGCGGCGGCCACCGCCTCCACCGGCCGCGGCGTCGGGTCGGTCACGCCCTGGTCCCCGGAGATGTCGTTCTCGTCGACCTCGCCGCCGGGGTTCTTGTCGGCGTCGCGCATCCGGTCCGAGTCCCACAGACCGTCGATGATCGGGTTGACGAAGTCGTGCGCCTCACGCAGCCACTTGTCCCGGTCCCAGTTCTTCCACTCGCCGTTCTTCCACCTGTCCGGATCGATCCCGTGTTCCCGGAGCTTGTCCTTGATGTTCTGCGGGATCTTGAACGAGCCGTCGCCCGCCGTCGCCGAGGACGACGCCTTGTCGCTCGCGTCATCCTCGGACGGGCCGCACGCGGTGGCGGTGAGAGCGAGCGCCGCGCCGAGCGCAACGGCCGCCGCCACGGGGGACGTTCTGCCGCGCACGCTCCTGGTGCGGCCGACGGCGAACAGCGGGCGTATGGGTCGCATGGTGTGAATCCCCCTGGGCTTCGAGATCAGTGCGCTGCCGAACAGGTGCGGCGGACGTGCGGTTCCGGCCCCCCGAACGGCACCCCACACTATGCCGGTGCCGTCGGGGACGACCTACGGAACCGCAACGGTTCCGTCACGGAGAGATCTTGAACCCGCCAGCCTCACCAGCCCCAGCAGCTCCGTCGGCCCCGCCCATGGCGCTCGCATGCGGGGCGCGCCAGGTGGTGGCACGGCACCGCAGTGACCAGCCTGCGCGGCCGGCCTGGAGGTGAGCTGTGGCGTAGGTCTCGTCACGAGTCTGCGGACGGCCCGTGTTCCTCTCGCCTCCTCGTCGTTAGGGCCTACGGGGGATTCGCAGTCGGCGCTCAGCCCTCGAACCGTCCTGGTGTGCCGCCAGGGCGGTCCTTCGATGCTGTACCCGCCAACCTGCCCCGCCCACCGGTGGGTCGACCCGACCAGTCGGCCGTATTTCCAGCGGGAGGACCAGCAACCGTGGCCGTGACCGACCCTGCGCCCATGACGGTGCCCACCCCAGACGACGGGGCGGCGCCCACTCCCGACGGCGGGAAGATGCCCGCCCCCGGCGAGGGGAAGGGGCACGCGGCCCCCGCACACGACAGCACCGCGTACGAAGGGATCCTGCGCCGCCAGTCGGCGCGGGAGTCGGCAGCGCGCACCTACGCGCGCGCTCTGCCGATCGTGCCGGTGCGGGCCCGCGGCCTCACCATCGAAGGAGCCGACGGCCGCCGATATCTGGACTGTCTCTCCGGCGCAGGCACCCTCGCGCTCGGCCACAACCACCCCGTGGTGCTCGAAGCCATCCGCAAGGTGCTCGACTCGGGTGCGCCGCTGCACGTCCTCGACCTGGCCACACCCGTCAAGGACGCCTTCACGACCGAGCTGTTCCGCACGCTGCCGCCCGCCCTCGCCGACCGGGCCCGCATCCAGTTCTGCGGACCGGCCGGAACGGACGCCGTCGAAGCCGCCCTGAAACTGGTCCGCACCGCCACCGGCCGCCCCGGCGTCCTCGCCTTCACCGGCGCGTACCACGGAATGACAGCCGGTGCCCTGGAAGCATCGGGCGGCGCACAGGACGTACGGGTCGCCCGCCTCCCGTATCCGCAGGACTACCGCTGCCCCTTCGGTATCGGCGGCCCGCGGGGAGCCGAACTCGGAGCCCGCTGGACCGAAACGCTCCTCGACGACACGAAATCGGGGGTGCCGAGCCCCGCCGGCATGATCCTCGAACCGGTGCAGGGCGAGGGCGGCGTCCACCCGGCCCCCGACGGCTGGCTGCGCCGGATGCGGGCGATCACCGCAGCCCGTTCGATCCCGCTCATCGCCGACGAGGTGCAGACCGGCGTCGGCAGGACCGGGGCCTTCTGGGCCGTCGACCACAGCGGTGTCGTACCGGATGTGATGGTCCTCTCCAAGGCGATCGGCGGCAGCCTGCCGCTCGCCGTGATCGTCTACCGCGACGACCTCGACGTCTGGGGGCCCGGCGCCCACGCGGGCACCTTCCGCGGCAACCAGCTCGCCATGGCGGCCGGCACCGCGACCCTTGCCTACGTGCGGGAGAACGGTCTCGCCCAACGCGCCGCCGACCTCGGCGCCCGCATGATCGGCCAACTCCAGTCCCTCGCGAAGGAATTCCCCTGCATCGGCGACGTACGAGGCCGTGGATTGATAATCGGCGTCGAACTCGTGGACCCGGAAGGCGCACACGGAACCAACGGGCTGGGAGTCCATCACGAGGTCAGCGGGGGAGGGGCCGGCCGCGTGGACGCGGCCGGCTCGATGCACACCGACCACTCCCGTTCCGCCGCGCATACCGCTGACGGCGCCGGCGGCACCGCTGTCCCGGACTTCTCGTCCGACCCCCTCCTGGGTGAGCCGCTGAGCACGCCGCTCCCCGCCGCGCCCGACCTGGCCGTGGCCGTGCGCGACGCCTGCCTGGACCGGGGGTTGATCGTCGAACTCGGCGGCCGCCACTCCAGCGTCGTACGCCTCCTTCCCCCTCTCACCATCACCGATGAACAGGCCGCGGCCATCGTCGACCGGCTCGCGGACGCCATCGCCGCCGTCGCCCGGTCCCGTCCCTAGCACGTCTCTGATGTGTTTCCGTGGCGCCGCTCCGACCGGTACGCGCCCCCGCCGTACGACACGAGGGGACCGGTGGCTCTCCCCTGTGGCTCCCCACCTCGTACGACGAAGGCCACAGGCACCGTGCGGCGCTCCCTCTGTCACGGAGATCAACCAGATGAGCCACAGCCGTACCAGCATCCGGAGCCACGCCCTGCCCCGGTGCCGGCCGCGGCAGCCGGATCGGCCGGACCACCGCCTCACGGAGCCCCCCACCTCACGCAAGGAAGCACTCTTGAACGCCACTCCCGCATCCGAGGGTCGTCCCCGTCCCCTCCTCGGAGAAGCCTGTGACACGCAGACCCCGTGCGAGCCGGAGCGTGAAACGGTCCCCCGGCAGAAGGACGGCGTCCAAGAGGCCGAACGTCTGCGCCCGTCTCCCGCCGAGCTCCTCGCCCACCCCGACCCCCTGACCTCGGCCCAAGTCGCGGCCGTCGAGAACATGCTCCGCTGCTGGGTACGCGAGAACAACATCACTCCTCCTCCCGTCGGTGCCCTCCGCATCTCGCTACCCGCGAGCGGCACCGCGCTCCTCGTCCCTGTCCACTACTGGTCACTCACCGGCTGGCACCGCTTCGGCCTGCCCTACCTGGAGGACGGCCCCCAGGGCGCCCCCTGCCTCGACGCGGTGACCCTCGCCGCGCTCCTGAGCCGCGAATCGGCCCCCGCCGCCACCCAGGAGGCGGCCCCCCGCGACGACGACACGCGGATCGCGTCGAGCCCTCTCACCGCAGCGACGCTCAGCCCCACCGCCGCCGCCCCCTCCGGCGACGGTGGCGACCTGGTCGGCCGCGTCGCCGACTCCGTCCGCCGCACGGCCGAGTTCATCGCGGACCGTCGCCGTCATCGCATCGACAGCCCCGACCGCTTCCTCGCCGGTGAACAGTCCCTGCTGCTCGGACACCCCCTGCACCCGACCCCGAAGAGTCGCGAGGGCCTCTCCGAGGCCGAAAGCCGCCTCTACTCGCCGGAGCTGCGCGGCTCCTTCACGCTGCAGTGGATCGCCGTCGCACCCGACGTCCTCGCCCACGATTCGGCCTGGACGGAACGCGGCCGGACCGTCCCCGCCACCCGCCTCACCGCGCAACTCGCCGGCCCAGACCTGCGGCTGCCCGAAGGCTTTGCCGCCCTGCCCCTGCACCCCTGGCAGCTCCGCGAACTGAAGCACCGCCCGGGCACCGCCGCGCTCCTGGACGACGGCCTCCTCCGTGAGCTCGGCCCGCTGGGCGACCCCTGGTTCCCCACCTCCTCTGTCCGTACCGTCTACCGGCCCGGCTCGCCGGCGATGCTGAAACTCTCCCTCGGCCTGCGGATCACCAACTCCCGCCGGGAGAACCTCCGCAAGGAACTCCACCGAGGCGTCGAAGTCCATCGACTGCTGCGCAACGGCCTCGCCGAGCAGTGGCACGCCGCACACCCCTCCTTCGACATCGTCCGCGACCCGGCCTGGCTCGCGGTCGACGCTCCGTCCGGTGAACCCGTCCCCGGCCTGGACGTCATGATCCGCAACAACCCCTTCGGGCCCGACTCCGACGTCACCTGCCTCGCCGGCCTCGTCTCGCCCCGGCCCCCGCACGACCCGGGCGCCCACCCGGACCACACCCCCATGACCTCCCGGCTCGCCGAGACCGTCACCCGCCTGGCGACCCGCATCGGACGCCCCCGCGGAGCCGTGGCCACCGAGTGGTTCCTGCGCTACCTCGAACACGTGGTGCGCCCCGTGCTCTGGCTCGACAGCGAAGCAGGCGTCGCCCTGGAGGCGCACCAGCAGAACACCCTCCTTCTCCTCAATGCCGAGGGCTGGCCCGCAGGCGGGCGCTACCGCGACAACCAGGGCTACTACTTCCGCGAGTCCCGTCGCGCCGAACTCGACCAGCGGCTGCCCGGCATCGGCGTGCACAGCGACACGTTCGTCGCCGACGACGTCACCGACGAGCGGTTCGCCTACTACCTCGCCATCAACAACGTCTTCGGTCTCATCGGAGCCTTCGGCTCGCAACAGCTCGCCGACGAGAAGGTGTTGCTCGCGGCGTTCCGTCGCTTCCTCGCCGAGGTCGCGACCGGCGCCAGGAAGCTGCGCAGCCCTCTGCCGCAGCGGCTGCTCGACTCACCCACGCTGCAATGCAAAGCCAACCTCCTCACTCGCCTGCACGGACTCGACGAACTCGTGGGCCCGGTCGACACGCAATCCGTCTACGTCACCCTCACCAACCCCCTTCATGTCTGAACACCCCGACAACCCGAGGACCACATCCCGCACCACGTCCCCTGCCTGAGAGGAGCGTCGCCGTGCCTTCCGCCGAAGCGAGCACCGACGCCGATACCACCCCCGTCACCGCCCCGGAGCAATCCGCAGCCCCTGCGGACGACCCGGACTGCCAGGACACCCTGGATCTGCGCCTTTCCGAGGAACTGGTCGCGTTCATCGCCGAGCAGGACGGAACGCGGCCCGCCGAAGGGGCGGACGGTGAGCGGCGGAGCACGCCCGTCCCCGCAAGCACACCCAAGGACGATCTGCTCGATCACGTCGGGGGATGGGGGCCCGCCACCACCCCAGCAGGCGTGTTCCAACTCGTCCCGGTCCGTATCGAGCGCGACCTCAAGCTCCTCAGCCGATGGATGAACGACCCCGCCGTGGCCGCCTTCTGGGAACTCGCGGGTCCCGAGACGGTCACCGCGGACCACCTGACCCCCCAGCTCGACGGTGACGGGCGCAGTGTGCCCTGCCTCGGCGTGCTGGGCGGCACGCCGATGAGCTACTGGGAGATCTACCGCGCCGACCTCGACCCGCTGGCCCGGCACTACCCCGCCCGCCCGCACGACACCGGTATCCACCTCCTCATCGGTGGCGTCGCCCATCGAGGCCACGGACTCGGAACCACCCTGCTCCGAGCAGTCGCGGACCTCGTACTGGACCACCGCCCGAGGTGCGCACGTGTCATCGCCGAACCAGACATGCGTAATACCCCCTCCGTCTCCGCTTTCCTGAGCGCCGGCTTCCGCTTCGCCGCCGAGGTGGACCTCCCCGACAAGCGGGCCGCGCTCATGGTCCGTGACCGTGCCCTGCGCGCCGTGCTCTGAGCCGGTCACTCGTAGTACACCGCTCGACCCGATCCGGTTCCCTCGCGAGGAGTCCCCGTGCCGAACCCACCCGTCGTGCCGAATCCGTCCGGCGTCCCGCATCCGGCAGAGCCGCCCGTGCTGTACGACCCACCCGAGCTGACGCGCGAGAACTGGGACCGGGCGGGATCACGCCTGCTGGCCAAATTGATCGGGGAATTCGCGTACGAGGAGATCCTCCGGCCGCTGCCCGTCGGGCATGACGCAGCCGCGGTCACGGCACCGGGCCGACGCCCCTACACCTTGATCGTCCCGAGTCAGGAAAAAGGGGAGGACGTCGGGACCGGCGGTCCCGCCAGCGGTGGCGGCCGGACGGAATCGTCGGGCGGCGGCCAGGACCACGGGCACGACGGCGGCCGGACCGGCGAACCGGACCACCGCCATGCCGCCGACTCCTCCGGCGGACAACTCCATTTCTACGCCCGCCGTGGCGCGTACGGCAGCTGGCAGGTGGACCCGGACAGCATCGAGTGGGCGCCGGGACCGATCGCCGCGGGGGACGAGACGGGATCGATACAGACCCCCGAGCCGTTCACCGACCCGCTCGCCTTTCTCCTGCGCACCAAGCACCTCATCGGCCTCGACGGCACCACCTTCGGCCACCTCATCCGCGAGCTCTCCGTCACCCTCGCTGCCGACGCCCACCTCGATCACACCGCGCTGAGCGCCCCGCAGCTCGCCGATCTCGGATACGCGGAGCTCGAAGGCCACCAGACCGGCCACCCGTGGATCGTCCTCAACAAAGGGCGGCTCGGCTTCTCCGCGACCGACGCCTCCCGCTGGGCCCCGGAGGCTCGACGCCCCACCAGCCTCCCCTGGATCGCCGTGCACACCAGCCTCGCCACCTACCGCGGGGCGGCAGGGCTGGAGACCGCCGACTCCCTCTACTCCCGAGAGCTGGACGTGCCCGCCCGGCAGTTGTTCGCCGAGTGCCTGCGCGCGAAAGGGCTGGACCCGGCCGCGTACCTCTACCTGCCGGTGCACCCGTGGCAGTGGGACGACATCGTCCTCCCGCTCTTCGCGCAGTCCGTCGCCACGAACGCCATCGTCCCGCTTCCCACCGACGGCGATCTGCGACTGCCCCAGCAGTCGATCCGCACCTTCCTCAACACCAGCCACCCTGCGCGGCACACGGTCAAGCTGCCTCTGTCGGTCCTCAACACCCTTGTGTGGCGCGGCCTACCTACGGAGCGCACCCTTGCGGCTCCCGCCGTGACGACATGGATGCACGCATTGCGTGACGGTGACGGCTTTCTCAGGGACGAGTGCGGGGTCATCCTGCTGGGTGAGGTGGCTTCCGTGGCGGTGCAGCACCCCATGTACAGCGGTCTCGACGAAGTTCCCTACCAGTACAAGGAATTGCTCGGAGCCATCTGGCGGGAACCGGTCGTGCGGTACCTCGCACCCGGAGAGCGTGCCCGCACCCTCGCTTCCTTGTTACTCGTGGACCCTCATGGACGAGCGTTCACGGCGGAACTGGTCACGCGCTCGGGACTCGACGCGAAGACCTGGCTGCGCCGGCTCTTCGCCGCCCTGCTGCCTCCTTTGCTGCGCTTCCTCTACCGCTACGGAACCGTCTTCTCGCCCCACGGGGAGAACGCCATCGTGGTCTTCGACGAGCAGGACGTACCCGTGCGCCTCGCCGTCAAGGACTTCGTGGACGACGTCAACGTCAGCTCCACGCCCCTCCCGGAGCACGACTCCATGCCGCAGGACGTACGCGACGTCCTGCTCACGGAGAGCCCCGACTTCCTCACGCAATTCATCCATTCCGGGCTTTTCGTAGGCGTCTTCCGGTATCTGGCGCCCCTGTGTGAAGCACAACTCCGTGTCCCGGAGGCGGAATTCTGGTCACTCGTGCGCGCCGAGATCCTGCGCCACCACGCCCGGTTCCCGGAGCTGAAGGAGCGGTACGAGATGTTCGACCTCCTCACCCCGCGGATCGAGCGCCTGTGTCTCAACCGCAACCGTCTCCACCTCGACGGCTACCGCGACCGCGCGCACCGCCCGCACGCCGCCGTGCACGGCACCGTCGCCAACCCCCTGCACCAACTGTGATCGCGGGATTGTCAGTGCCGCCGTTTAGGGTGGTCGAGCTATGACGAAGCCCTCACTCCCCGAGCTCCTGCACGCCGCCGTCACCGCTGTCGGCGGCACGGAGCGCCCTGGCCAGGTGGCCATGGCCGAGACCGTCGCCAAGGCGATCGACGACGGCTCCCATCTGCTTGTCCAAGCGGGCACCGGCACCGGAAAGTCCCTCGGTTATCTGGTTCCGGCCCTGGCCCACGGGGAGCGCGTCGTGGTGGCGACGGCCACCCTCGCCCTGCAGCGTCAGCTCGTCGAGCGGGACCTGCCGCGCACCGTCGAGGCCCTGCACCCGCTGCTGCGCCGCCGCCCCACCTTCGCCATGCTCAAGGGCCGCTCGAACTATCTGTGCCTGCACCGCCTGCACGAAGGGGTTCCGCAGGACGAGGAAGAGGGTCTCTTCGACCAGTTCGAGGCCGCCGCGCCGACCGGCAAACTGGGGCAGGACCTGCTGCGTATGCGGGACTGGGCGGACGAGACGGAGACGGGCGACCGGGACGATCTCACCCCCGGCGTCTCGGACCGGGCCTGGTCCCAGGTCTCGGTGTCGTCCCGTGAGTGCCTGGGCGCGTCGAAATGCGCGTACGGGCAGGAATGCTTCGCCGAGATGTCCCGGGAGCGGGCGAAGCTGTCCGACGTCATCGTCACCAACCACGCGTTGCTCGCGATCGACGCCATCGAGGGCGCGCCGGTCCTGCCGCAGCACGAGGTGCTGATCGTGGACGAGGCGCATGAGCTGGTGTCCAGGGTGACCGGAGTGGCGACCGGCGAGCTCACTCCCGGTCAGGTGAACCGTGCGGTGCGCCGGGCCGCCAAGCTGGTGAACGAGAAAGTGGCGGACCAGCTCCAGACCGCTGCCGAGGGTTTCGAGAGGCTCATGGAGTTGGCCCTGCCCGGCCGCCTCGAGGAGATCCCCGAAGACCTCGGGTATGCGCTGATGGCCTTGCGTGACGCCACACGGACGGTGATCACGGCCATCGGCTCGACGCGGGACAAGTCCGTCCAGGACGAGGACGCCGTACGCAAGCAGGCCCTCGCCTCCGTGGAGAACGTGCACGATGTCGCGGAGCGGATCACGAACGGCTCGGAATGGGACGTCGTCTGGTACGAGCGTCACGAGCCCCGTGCCGGTTCCACCTACCGCCAGAGCGGGGCGTCCCTGCGGGTGGCGCCGATGTCCGTGTCGGGCCTGCTCCGGGAGAAGCTCTTCACCGATCGCTCCGTGACGCTCACGTCGGCGACCTTGAAGCTCGGCGGTGACTTCAACGGAGTGGGGGCGTCCCTGGGCCTCGCCCCCGAAGGCATGCACGGCGACGACATGCCGGAATGGCAGGGCCTCGACGTCGGATCGCCGTTCGACTACCCGAAGCAGGGCATCCTCTACGTCGCCAAGCACCTGGCCCGTCCCGCCCGCGAGGGCACGCGGACCGACATGATGGACGAGCTGACGGAGCTGGTGCAGGCGGCCGGCGGACGGACGCTGGGCCTCTTCTCCTCGATGCGCGCCGCTCAGGCGGCGGCGGAGGAGCTGCGCACGCGCATCCCCGAGTTCCCGATCCTGCTCCAGGGCGAGGACACGCTCGGCGAGCTGATCAAGAACTTCGCCGCGGATCCGAAGACCTGCCTGTTCGGCACGCTCTCGCTGTGGCAGGGCGTGGATGTTCCGGGCACGGGCTGTCAACTGGTCGTCATGGACAAGATCCCGTTCCCCCGGCCCGACGATCCGCTGATGAGCGCCCGCCAGAAGGCCGTAGAGGAAGCGGGGGGCAACGGTTTCATGGCGGTGGCCGCGACCCACGCGGCGCTGCTCATGGCACAGGGTGCGGGCCGTCTCGTCCGCGCGTCCGGGGACCGGGGTGTCGTCGCCGTCCTCGACCCCCGCCTGGCGACGGCGCGATACGGCAGCTACCTGCGGGCCTCGATGCCGGACTTCTGGTACACGACGGACCGCAATCAGGCGCGGCGCTCGCTCGCCGCCATCGACGCGACGGCGAAGGCCGAGGAGGAGTAGCCCGGATCGGCGGCCCGGGGCTGGGCGTGGACAGCACAGGGCCCCGGAACCGGCGCAGTTGGTTCCGGGGCCCGGTCAGGGAGGGTCACACCCGGCGCAGCACGGCCACCACCTTGCCGAGGATCGTCGCCTCGTCACCCGGGATCGGCTGGTACGCGGAGTTGTGGGGGAGGAGCCACACGTGCCCGTCCTCGCGCTTGAAGCGCTTGACGGTGGCCTCGCCGTCGAGCATCGCCGCGACGATGTCGCCGTTCTCCGCGACGGGCTGGCGGCGGACCGTGACCCAGTCGCCGTCACAGATGGCGGCCTCGATCATCGAGTCGCCGACGACCTTCAGGACGAACAGCTCACCGTCGCCCACCAGCTGCCGGGGGAGCGGGAAGACATCCTCGACCGACTCCTCGGCGAGAATCGGCCCACCTGCGGCGATGCGACCGACCAGGGGCACATACGAAGCGGCCGGCTTGCCCGTCGTGTCCGTGGGCTGCGTGCTCGGCTGGTCCGAGCCCCGGACCTCGTAGGCGCGCGGCCGGTGGGGGTCACGCCGCAGGAAACCCTTGCGCTCGAGAGCCATCAGCTGGTGGGCGACCGAAGACGTGCTGGAGAGGCCCACCGCCTGGCCGATCTCCCGCATCGACGGCGGGTACCCACGACGCTGCACCGAGTCCCGGATCACCTCGATCACCCGACGCTGGCGGTCGGTGAGGCCCGAGCTGTCCGCGCGGATCCCCGGAGGCCGTCCGGGCAGGGAGCGGCCCGGCTTGGGGCCCTCCTGGCTCATGGTCGCGTCAGTCATGGCATGCACCGGCTCGAGTCGGCCAGGGGCGCGGCCCTGGGCAGTGATGGTGGCGCTGTCTGCGGTGGTGGTCACGTCGGTCGGCCCCTCTCGAGAATGTCTCCCTAGCTAGCCAACGGTAGTTCCTTTCGAAAGGTTGCGCCAAACACACGTTCGAGTGAAAAACCGTAGATTACTTGTCGTGATCATGTGCCTAGGTGTATGGCTGGCGACCGCTGGGAGCGACAATTCGGTTCAATCCGGTACGCTTCTCCGCCGGGACCGAGGCCCCCTCCGTGGGCGCCTCCAGTCTGCCATCCGACGCTTCCGCGACCGGGCACCGCCCCTCCTCGCGTGCGCCGCCCCGGCCGACCGCTGTGGTTCCTGAGCTTTTCGTGCTGTGCGGGGACAACTCGGACGCGGCGACACGCGCTAGGGCTCCAAAGGCAGCCAAACCCTAGATGTAGTGGTTGGATTGCATCAGCAGCCCAGAAGTAGTGGTCCCCGGTCTCTCACGGCCGAAGCCATCGCCTATGCTGGGGGCTGCTTCGAGGGGCTGGAAGAGCCTCTTGGGGCTATCGAGTCGTGCCGTGAAGGAGGGTTGGGAGACCATGCATTGTCCCTTCTGCAGGCATCCCGACAGTCGTGTCGTCGACAGCCGCACCACCGACGACGGCACCTCGATCCGCCGACGCCGCCAGTGCCCGGACTGCTCCCGTCGCTTCACGACGGTGGAGACCTGTTCACTGATGGTGATCAAGCGGAGCGGGGTCACCGAGCCCTTCAGTCGCACCAAGGTCATCAACGGAGTGCGCAAGGCGTGCCAGGGCCGGCCGGTGACCGAGGATGCGCTGGCGCTGCTCGGTCAGCGCGTCGAGGAAGCGGTGCGTGCCACCGGAAGCGCGGAGCTGACCACCCATGATGTGGGCCTTGCCATGCTCGGTCCCCTTCAGGAGCTGGATCTCGTCGCCTACCTGCGCTTCGCGTCCGTCTACCGGGCGTTCGATTCGCTGGAGGACTTCGAGTCGGCCATCGCCGAGCTGAGGGAACAGGCCGGCGGGGCGACGGCGGAGCGCGCCGACGACGAGCGCGTAGAGAGTGACAGCGGGCCCGGAGGGACTGTGGAGGTCCCCGTGCCCGCACACGCCGCCGACTGACCGGACCCGGACGGGACGGACGGCGGCATCCACAGACCTGTTGCGGCGGCGTGAGCGACGTCCGCAACACAAGACACACACCGTGCCACGGGAATGACGGGGCACTTTTGGGCGTTTTAGCCCGGTATATGGGAGGCGGCATGACAGAGACGGCGAGCGGCCCGGCGCGAGGTGCCCGTACGAAGGGTTCCAAGACCAGCAAGGGTCTGCGTATCGAGCGCATCCACACCACTCCCGGCGTGCACCCGTACGACGAGGTGGAATGGGCACGCCGTGACGTCGTCATGACCAATTGGCGCGACGGCTCGGTCAATTTCGAGCAGCGTGGCGTCGAGTTCCCCGAGTTCTGGTCGGTGAACGCGGTCAACATCGTCACCAGCAAGTACTTCCGGGGTGCCGTCGGCACTCCGCAGCGCGAGGTGAGCCTCAGGCAGCTCATCGACCGCATCGTGAAGACGTATCGGAAGGCCGGCGAGGACTACCGGTACTTCGCTTCGCCCGCCGACGCCGAGATCTTCGAGCACGAGCTGGCGTACGCCCTCCTGCACCAGATCTTCAGCTTCAACTCGCCGGTGTGGTTCAACGTCGGAACCCCGCAGCCCCAGCAGGTCTCCGCCTGCTTCATCCTGGCCGTCGACGACTCCATGGAGTCGATCCTCGACTGGTACAAGGAAGAGGGAATGATCTTCAAGGGCGGCTCCGGCGCCGGCCTGAACCTCTCCCGTATCCGCTCCTCCAAGGAGCTCCTCTCCTCGGGCGGCAACGCCTCGGGTCCCGTCTCCTTCATGCGCGGTGCCGACGCCTCCGCAGGAACGATCAAGTCGGGCGGCGCCACGCGCCGCGCGGCCAAGATGGTCATCCTCGACGTCGACCACCCCGACATCGAGGGCTTCATCGAGACCAAGGTGAAGGAAGAGGAGAAGATCCGCGCCCTGCGTGACGCGGGCTTCGACATGGACCTGGGCGGCGACGACATCACGTCCGTCCAGTACCAGAACGCCAACAACTCGGTCCGGGTGAACGACACGTTCATGAAGGCGGTCGAGGAGGGCGGCAAGTTCGGCCTCACCTCCCGGATGACCGGCGAGGTCATCGAGGAGGTCGACGCCAAGTCGCTCTTCCGCAAGATGGCCGAGGCCGCCTGGGCCTGCGCCGACCCGGGCATCCAGTACGACGACACCATCAATCAGTGGCACACGTGCCCGGAGTCCGGCCGCATCAACGGCTCGAACCCGTGCAGCGAGTACATGCACCTGGACAACACGTCCTGCAACCTCGCCTCGCTGAACCTGATGAAGTT
The DNA here is from genome assembly GCF_040611655.1 of Streptomyces sp. NPDC006552. NCBI lineage: Bacteria > Bacillati > Actinomycetota > Actinomycetes > Kitasatosporales > Streptomycetaceae > Streptomyces > Streptomyces sp. NPDC006552. The sequence continues at coordinate 74,307 of NZ_JBEXOS010000012.1, read as the reverse complement.
CCTGAAGGACGACGGCCTGGGCCACCAGTCCTTCGACGTCGACCGCTTCTCCAAGGTCGTCGAGCTGGTCATCACCGCGATGGACATCTCGATCTGCTTCGCGGACTTCCCGACGGAGAAGATCGGCGAGAACACCCGCGCCTTCCGTCAGCTCGGCATCGGCTACGCGAACCTGGGCGCCCTGCTCATGGCGACCGGTCACGCCTACGACTCCGACGGCGGTCGCGCCCTCGCCGGCTCCATCACGTCGCTGATGACGGGTACGTCGTACAAGCGCTCGGCCGAGCTCGCCGCGGTCGTCGGCCCGTACGACGGCTACGCCAAGAACGCCCAGCCGCACCAGCGCGTCATGAAGCAGCACGCCGACGCCAACACCGCGGCCGTCCGCATGGACGACCTGGACACGCCGATCTGGGCCGCCGCCACGGAGGCCTGGCAGGACGTGGTCCGCCTTGGCGAGAAGAACGGTTTCCGTAACTCGCAGGCGTCCGTCATCGCCCCGACCGGCACCATCGGTCTCGCGATGTCCTGTGACACCACCGGCCTCGAGCCCGACCTCGCCCTGGTCAAGTTCAAGAAGCTGGTCGGCGGCGGCTCGATGCAGATCGTCAACGGCACCGTCCCGCAGGCCCTGCGCCGCCTGGGCTACCAGGAGGAGCAGATCGAGGCGGTCGTCGCCCACATCGCCGACAACGGCAATGTGATCGACGCTCCCGGCCTCAAGCCCGAGCACTACGAGGTCTTCGACTGCGCCATGGGCGAGCGTTCCATCTCCGCGATGGGCCACGTCCGCATGATGGCCGCGATCCAGCCGTGGATCTCCGGCGCCCTCTCCAAGACCGTCAACCTGCCGGAGACGGCGACGGTCGAGGACGTCGAGGAGGTCTACTTCGAGGCCTGGAAGATGGGCGTCAAGGCGCTCGCCATCTACCGCGACAACTGCAAGGTCGGCCAGCCCCTCTCCGCGAAGACCAAGGAGAAGGAGAAGGTCGCGGTGACGGAGAAGACCGAGGCGGAGATCCGCAAGGCCGTCGAGAAGGTCGTCGAGTACCGTCCCGTCCGCAAGCGCCTCCCCAAGGGCCGTCCCGGCATCACCACCTCCTTCACGGTGGGCGGCGCCGAGGGCTACATGACCGCCAACTCCTACCCGGACGACGGTCTCGGTGAGGTCTTCCTGAAGATGTCCAAGCAGGGCTCCACCCTTGCGGGCATGATGGACGCCTTCTCCATCGCCGTCTCCGTGGGTCTGCAGTACGGCGTGCCGCTGGAGACGTACGTCTCGAAGTTCACCAACATGCGCTTCGAGCCGGCCGGCATGACGGACGACCCGGACGTGCGGATGGCGCAGTCGATCGTCGACTACATCTTCCGCCGCCTGGCGCTCGACTTCCTGCCCTTCGAGACGCGCTCCGCGCTGGGCATCCACTCCGCCGAGGAGCGTCAGCGCCACCTGGAGACGGGCTCCTACGAGCCCTCCGAGGACGAGGTCGACGTCGAGGGGCTCGCCCAGTCGGCGCCTCTGCAGACGCAGCAGACCGAGTCGCTGAAGGTCGTCGAGACCCCGAAGGCCGAGGGCGCCGCCGTGCAGGCCGCCCCGCAGCAGGCGCACACCAGCGCCGAACTCGTCGAGATGCAGCTGGGCATCCAGGCCGACGCCCCGCTCTGCTTCTCCTGCGGGACGAAGATGCAGCGGGCCGGCTCCTGCTACATCTGCGAGGGCTGCGGCTCGACCAGCGGTTGCAGCTGATCGCCTGACCTGAAGGGGCGGCGGGACCATGACGGTCCCGCCGCCCCTTCGGCGTAGGCGCCTACAGGACGAGCTGCTCCAGGGCCGCTCGCTACAGAGAGCCCATGACAGCGGCGAACGAGGTGAGATCACCGTCGAAGCCACGTATCAGCTCACGGAACGTCCATTCGCCGTCGGTGTCCCGGATGAACTCCCCGATCGTGGCCGCCGAACTGGTGGCCACGGCCGACAGGTCGTGGTGCGACAGCTCGGTGTAGTCCTGCCGTACGCGCACCGCGGTGTTGGCCACGTCCCCGAACACCGTGGCCCGCCCCTGCTGTTGCTCGCTCTGCTGGAGGGCCACGCCCACGACCACCCGCACGTACTGGGGCGCGAGCCGCTCCAGCTCCAGGATCATCACCTCGTCGAACCCGAAGCCCTGTCCCGTTCTGCTGTCCCGGTCGAGGTGGATGGTGCCGTCGGGGGAGCGGCTGTCGAAGTGGACCAGGTAGGCCGGAGCGCCGTGCGCGTCATCGCTCGTGTACGGCGCGGCGACGAGATCCAGGTCGTGGGGTGGCGAACCCAACGGGCTCGGGTCCCACTTCAGGCCGACCTCGACCTTCTCGATCCCCTTGCGGAGACTGCTCACCGAACTCCCCCTTCACGGCGCGGATTTGCTACTACCCCCACGCTACGTCCTCCCACTGACATCACGCGTCGCTCCCTGGGGACTGAGGCGCCGCAAGGGGGTTGCGTACGGATCTCGGTCTTGCGTTCGGCCGCGCGCCGCATGTAAGCGACATCGCCGGTCCGGTATGCGTGCACTGCGCCAGAGAGTGGTCCCATGTCATGCGCCCAGCCGTACGATGGCGCCGTGCTGGTCAAGTGGATTCGCTGCGCTGTGGTGGACCGTCGGGGGTTCGAGCGGGGGCAGCGGAAATGGGCGGGGCTCCTGGGGGAGCCGGGGTTCCGGGGGCAGGGCGGGGGCTGGAGCAGACAACGACCCGATGTGGCCCACGTCTTCGGCTTCTGGGAGAGCCGTGCCTTCTACGATTCGTTCATGGCGCGGGCTCATGACCGGCTCGCCGCGGGTCAGAGCGGGACCTACCGGAAGATGCAGGCGAAACTCTTCGACCACGTCTTCGACCTGAAGACAGGGTTCGAGCCGCGGTTCACGGACACGGACGTCGTGCGGATCGCCCACTGCACGGTGCGTGCCGATCGCGCCGAGCACTTCACGCTCATGCAGCGGCAGGTCTGGAACCCCGCGATGGCCGGCTCGCCCGGAATGGTCCGGGGTCTGTTCGCGGCCGCTCCGAAGGACGAGTTCCTGGTCCTGTCCATGTGGCTGTCGGCCGCCGAGCGCGGCAAGTACCAGGCCGACCGGGTGGAGCGGCTGTCCCTGCGGGCGCAGACCGAAACGGACATCGAGGCCATCGACGGTGACATCGTGCAGCTGGAGCCGGCCTGGACGGTGTGAGGGCGGCCACGCGCGTGTGGCGTACATGTAAGGCACGCGTGCGTGTTCGCCGCTGGTACGCCGGATGGAGCCGGTACGAGTGCTCGAAACCGGCCGGACCGATCTAGTGTTTGGGCATGGCACGACCGCGGCGCATTGTTCTGGTCCGGCACGGCGAATCCGAAGGCAATGCCGACGACACCGTGTACGAACGCGAGCCCGACCATGCCCTGGCTCTCACCGAGACCGGATGGCAGCAGGCCGAGGAGACCGGCAAGGAACTGCGCGAACTGTTCGGCAAAGAGCGCGTGAGCGTCTACGTCTCGCCGTACCGGCGCACCCACGAGACGTTCCGGGCGTTCCGACTCGACCCCGGGCTCGTGCGGGTACGGGAGGAGCCGCGGCTCAGGGAGCAGGACTGGGGCAACTGGCAGGACCGCGATGACGTACGGCTCCAGAAGGCCTATCGCGACGCCTACGGGCACTTCTTCTACCGGTTCGCACAGGGCGAGTCCGGAGCCGATGTCTACGACCGCGTGGGCGCGTTCCTGGAAAGCCTGTATCGGAGTTTCGAGCAGCCGGACCATCCGCCGAACGTGCTTCTCGTGACGCACGGGCTGACGATGCGGCTGTTTTGTATGCGGTGGTTCCACTGGTCGGTCGCGGAGTTCGAGTCGCTGTCGAATCCCGGGAACGCCGAGACACGGGCGCTCGTTCTCGGGGAGAACGGAAAGTACGCGATGGACCTGCCATTCGAACGTTGGTGCGAGCCTATTTCGTATGGGGCGACCAGATAGGGTGGCTGTGCGATGACCGCCGACTCCGCATCCGACAAGCGCCTGGATCGCGCTCTGTCCAGCCTGCGCGGCCTCTCCGTGGGTGACGCGCTGGGATCCCAGTTCTTCGTGCCGGAGAACTATCCGCTGCTCAAGCGGCGGGAGGTCCCGGCCGGCCCATGGCAGTGGACCGACGACACCGAGATGGCGTGCTCCGTGGTGGCTGTCCTGGGCGCGCACGGACGTATCGACCAAGACGCCCTGGCCCATTCGTTCGCCGAGCACCATGACTTCGACCGCGGATACGGGCCTGCGGTGAACCGACTGCTCCGGCAGGTCCGGGAGGGTGGCGACTGGCGGACGCTCGCATCCGCCCTGTTCCAGGGCCAGGGGTCGTGGGGCAACGGGGCGGCGATGCGTATCGCGCCGCTCGGCGCCTACTACGCCGACGATCCGGAGCAGGCCACCCACCAGGCCGAGATCTCTGCCTACCCGACGCACCAGCACCGTGAGGCCGTCGTCGGCGCCATGGCCGTGGCCGCCGCGGCGGCGCTCGCGGCCGATCCCGCGGGGGCGCCCACCCCCCAGAACCTCCTGGACGGGGTGATCGCGCTCGTGCCGCGCAGCGCGGTGGGAGCGGGACTGCGCCGGGCCCGGGACATGCTCGACTACGGTGACCCGGCCACGGTGGCCGCGGTGCTCGGCTGCGGCCGGCGGACCACCGCGCACGACACCGTGCCGTTCGCCTTGTGGTCGGCCGCGCGAGGGCTCGGTGACTTCGAGCGGGCCTTCTGGGCCACCGCTCAGGTGGGCGGAGACATGGACACGACCTGCGCGATCGTGGGCGGCGTCATCCCTGCCGCACCGCCGGTCGACTGGCTGGAGCGCACCGAGGCGCTTCCTGGATGGACGCCCACCGCGCCGGTCTGAGAACCGCTGCCGTGCGGTGACGCAGACAGTCGCGGCTTGGGCGCCGGGCCACGCCTTCGGAGCGGCCCGGCGCCCAAGCGCCGCGGGAGAGGTCTCAGCCCGCGGCCGGCCCCGCTGCGCTTGCTGTGCCGGAGAGCGCCTCCAAGTCGCTCTTCCGGACTCTGATCACCGCCAGGGCGACGACGAGGGCTAGAACCGCCATGGCCACGGCCGGTATGAAAGCCGTGGAGATGCCGTGCGCCAGAACGTCGTGGCTCCAGGGCGCCGGCAGCTGATGAGTCCGGGCGAAAGCAGCCTTCTGTTCCGGCGAGGCAGTAGCCATGAAGTCGGCCACCTGGCTCTTCCCCTCGTCACGGCTCGCCGTACCGAAGACCGTCGTCAGGATGGACAGCCCCAGCGAACCTCCGACCTGCTGCGTCGTGTTGAGCAGGCCAGAGGCTGCTCCCGCCTCGTGCGGCGCCACGCCGGAGACCGCGGTGAGCGTCACCGTCACGAAGTTCAGCCCCATACCGAAGCCGAAGATCACCAACGGCCCGAGGACCCCGCCCAGGTACGAGCTGTCCGGGCTGATGAACGTCTGCCAGGCGAGTCCGACCACCACGAAGGCCGATCCGGCGGCCAGGAACGGCTTCGGTCCCAGGACCGGCAGGAACCGCTGGGAAAGCCCCGCGCCGAGCGCGATCGCCACCGTCACCGGCAGGAAGGCGAGCCCCGCCTTGATCGGCGAATAGCTCAGCACGTTCTGCACGAACAGCACGATGAAGAAGAACATCCCGAACATCGCCGCGGCGAGACTCAGCATGATCACGTACGTCCCCGACCGGTTGCGGTCGGCGAACATCCGCAAGGGTGTGATCGGCTCCTTGGCCCGGTTCTCAACGGCCACGAAGGCCAGCAGCAGCACGACCGCCGCGCCGAACGACCCGATGGTGAGGCTGTCCCGCCAGCCTTCCTCGGCGGCACGGATGAACCCGTAGACGAGCGAGGCCATGCCGAGCGTGGACGTGAGCGCGCCGGCTATGTCGAACCGCCCCGGGTGCCGCTCGGACTCGTTGATGTACCTCGGTGTGAGGACCGCGATCAGAAGGCCGATGGGCACGTTCACGAACAGCACCCAGCGCCAGTCCAGCCACTCCGTGAGCATGCCGCCGGCCAGGAGGCCAAGGGCGCCGCCGCCCGCCGAGACCGCCGCGAAGACACCGAAGGCGCGGTTCCGCTCCGGGCCTTCGGGGAACGTGGTCGTGATGAGGGCCAGGGAAGTGGGTGAGGCGATCGCGCCGCCGACGCCCTGAAGGGCTCGCGCGGTCAGCAACTGCCAGGGTTCCTGGGCGAGGCCGCCGAGTAGGGAGGCGAAGGTGAACAGCAGGATGCCGGTCATGAAGACCCGGCGGCGACCGAGGATGTCACCGGCGCGGCCACCGAGCAGCAGGAGGCCGCCGAAGGTGAGCGTGTAGGCGCTGACGACCCAGGTGAGGTCAGTCGTAGAGAAGCTGAGCGCGTTCTGGATATGCGGAAGCGCGATGTTCACAATCGTCGAGTCGAGGACCACCATGAGTTGGCAGGCGGCGATGACGGCGAGTGCGATGCCGGGGTGACCCTCCCGGCGGGCTGTCCCCGTTTTCTGATGTGGCGTTAACTGAGAGGTTGACACGATGAATCCCCCACGAGCGATTTAGTGAACGAGCCCGTTCACTGTCGCGACAACGGTAGTGACTCCCCTACAGTGAACGCAACCGTTCACTGAATTTTGCTGCCGTACGTCTCGTGCCGCTCGATCTGCTCAACGGAGAGATGACGATGGTTACTTCGCGCTGGACGGCCGACTCCGCTCCCTCGGCCGCGTCCATGCGCAGGCGTGGTCCCGTGCTCGAGCGGGCCATCCTCGACGCCGCGCTGGACCAGCTCAGTACGGTCGGCTGGAACGGTCTCACCATGGAGGGCGTGGCCGCGGGCGCGCAGACCGGCAAGGCTGCGCTGTACCGGCGCTGGCCCTCCAAGGAGGACCTCGTCGTCGACGCGCTGCAGGCCGGGCTGCCCAAGCTGGACTCCGCCCCGGACCTCGGCGGAGTGCGTGAGGACCTGCTGGAGCTGTGCCGGCAGATGCGGGAGGCCATGTACTCGCGGCCGGGCTCCGCGCTTCGCTCAGTGCTTCACGAATGCGACACCTTCACGGCCGAGCGCTTCCATGCGGTGATCGTCGGAGGCGTCGTCGAGCCCGGCCTTCAGTTGATCAAAGAGGTCGTAATCCGCGGGATCGAGCGCGGCGAGGTCCGGTCCGACGCTGTGGACGCGGCGGTGTTCGACGTCATCCCGGCGATGATGATGTACCGCTCCAAGGTGTGCGGAAGCGAATGGGAGGAAGCGGATCTGGTGGCGTTGATCGATCACGTCATGGTCCCGCTTCTGTTGCGGCACGGGGACTGACCCCGACCGGGTGTCGCGGCGTGACATCGGCGGCGTAGGCTTGTTGCCGCCATGCCGTACGAACCACCCACCCACGCCGTCGAGCGCTCCGTGCGCGCCCTCACCGGAGCCAAGATCGTCGCCGGTGTCGACGAGGTCGGCCGTGGTGCCTGGGCGGGCCCGGTCACCGTCTGCGCCGCCGTCACAGGACTGCGCCGCCCGTCGGAGGGGCTCACCGACTCCAAGTTGATCAGTCCGAAGCGCCGTGAGGTGCTCGCGGAACAGCTGGAGGGCTGGGTCACCGCACACGCCCTCGGACACTCCTCGCACGAGGAGATCGACGACCTGGGGATGACTGCGGCGCTGCGGCTCGCCGCCTGCCGGGCCCTCGAGGCCCTGCCGGTGCGGCCGGACGCGGTGATCCTCGACGGGAAGCACGACTACCTCGGCGCTCCCTGGCAGGTCCGTACGGTGATCAAGGGGGACCGGTCCTGCGTCGCCGTCGCCGCGGCGTCGGTGATCGCCAAGGTCCGCCGCGACAAAATGATGGCCGAACTGGGCGTCGACCATGCAGACTTCGGGTTTGCGGCCAACGCCGGATACCCGTCGCCGGTGCACCGTGCCGCGCTGGAGGAGCGGGGACCCACCCCGCACCACCGGCTTTCATGGGCGTATCTTGATGCGCTGCCCCAGTGGCGGCACCTCAAGAAGGCCCGCAGTTGGGCGGACGTGACCGTTCCGGAGATCGAGGGCCAGCTCGGCTTCGACTTCTGACCCTTGCGTTCGCACTGATGTGCCACCCGCTGACGCAAGCCGCACCTGCGTTTGATAGATATCAGCTCATGCCTCTCATTCCCGAGGAGCCTCAGATTCACGAGAGTGCCCAGGGTCCCCGCACCGCGCCGACCCCTCGTCCCGTACCCGGCCCGCGTCCCGCGGCGCCGCCCCGACCCGGACGTCCGGGTCCCAGGCCCACGCCGCCCGCGCAGCGCACCCCGCGCGAGTCGGCCCCCGCCGCCAAGCCGGGGCCCAACGCCCCCGGCGTCCCGTCGACTTCGGCCGCCAAGCCGCAGGTCCAGCTCATTCCGGCCTCGGCTGAGGGTGCGCTGGACGCCGCGGAGGAAGCCATCGACCTGCTGCTCGACACGGGTCGTGCGCCCGGCGACATCCTGCTGATCACCACGGGTGGAACCCACCCGTGGGCCGCTCACGAGCTGTCGTTCGGCGAGGACGCCTACTGGGCGCAGCACGACGCGGGCGACGACGTCTTCTACGCCGACGCCTCCGCCCTGCACCGTGCCGCCCCGCGGCCCGTCGTGGTCGTCGCCGTGAACGGCGGCGCCGACGAAACGGCCACGACCGCGCTGCCGCTCGCTCTCGGCAGGGCCGACACCCTGCTGATCGTGTGCGGTGACCCGCAGCGGGTCAACGCGCTGCTGGGCGCCGGGGTCTGACGCACCGCTTGCCGGTTGCCCGCACCGCTCGCCGGTGCCGGAGCCGGCCGGCGGGCCGGTGCGCGCCCGCTGCGGCGGTCAGCGTGCCGCCGCGCGGCGGAGCATCTCCGTCGCGGCGCCCCCGGCCCGCGGTGCCGACGTCTCCTCGCCGAGACCCTCGGCGACGGAGCCCGCACTCGGACGCCGGCCGCCGCGGCCCTCACCCAGCACCTGCCAGCCGTCGTGCGTCATGGTGATGTACGCCCCGCAACGCAGGCCGTGCAAAGTGCAGGCGTCTCGCAGCCCCCACATCCACGCCCCGTCCTCCTGCGTCCAACGGGTCTCCCCCTCCCGGCAGTACAGCAGGACCGCTGTCCGGACCGGGGTGCGGCGGCGCAGGTCGTGCGGGATCACCCGGCGCAGCTGCGACAGCAGGGTGTTGCGGAACGTCCAGCCGTCGACAGCACTGTCCCGGCGCTCGAACGAGGCACTGGCACGCAGCCGCTCCTCCGTATCGAGGACGGCCACCACGGCGGTGCGGGGTCTTGGCCGGTGGCGCGTGTGCAGGCCGCTGACGACCGCACGCGGGTTGCGCAGCAGCGGGATGCCGGCTGCCGCCCACTCCGTGGGTTCCAGCATTCTGGTCGGTCGGTCGACGGAATCGGCGGACTTTGTGGAACGCATCGAGGACGCGGACAGCGATGCGGCCGACGACGGCGCGAATCCGAAGGTCACGGTCCTCCCTTCGGCTACGCGCCCGGACGCGGGCAGGGTCGGACGGGGAAGCGCACCGCGGCACAGCCCTACCGGCCTCGGGAGCCACGCGGGGAGCACTGTCAATTCTTCCCGGCGCGCGGGCGCACGGCAACGAGCAATTGCGGTCCGGGTCCCGTATCTGGTGATGCGTCGCCTATATCCTGCCCACTGAAACGGTCCTCGACGCGTGCTCAGCCCTGTACCGCCAGGACCAGCGGCAACACCCCTTCGGCACCGGCCCGGCGGAGCAGCCGCGCGGCCATCGCCAGCGTCCATCCCGTCTCTGTGTAGTCGTCCACGAGCAGCACGGGACCACCCGCGTGCGCGAGGGCCTCGGTCAGCTCGGGCGGCAACGTCAAGGTGCCCTCCAACGCGCGCAGCCGCTGCGCGCTGTTGCTGCGTGGCATGTGTGCTGTCTCGCTGCCCGGGGCGTACTCGATGCGTCCCAGCAGCGGCATGCGACCTACCTGCGCGATGCCTGCCCCCAGCGAGTCGATGAGCTGTGGGCGCGTATGGGACGCCAGCGTGACCACGCCCACGGGCCGCGGCTGTGCGTCCGGGCCTCCGCTCGCCCAGCCGCCCGGGCCCTTGGCCCAGTCGGCCAGGACCTCCACGACGGCCCGTGCCACGTCGTCCGGGACCGGGCCGTCCGGAGCCTGCGGCGTGAGCATGGGGCGCAGCCGGTTGCCCCAGCCGATGTCCGAGAGACGGCCGAGCGCCCGGCCCGTCCCCATCTGCTCACCTGCCGGAATGCGTCCCTTGAGATCGATGCCGACGGCGGGAAGTCCGGTGGGCCACATCTTCCTGGGCTCCACCTCGACGCCCGGGCGCCCCAGTTCGCCCCGCGCCGAGTCCAGTGCGTCCTGGGAGACGGCGGCCTCGAAGCGTGCTCCCGCGCAGTTGTCGCAACGCCCGCACGGGGCCGCCGCGTCGTCGTCCAGTTGGCGGCGCAGGAACTCCATGCGGCAGTCCGTCGTCGTCACGTAGTCACGCATGGCCTGCTGCTCGGCCTCGCGCTGCTTGGCGACCCACGCGTAGCGCTCGGTGTCGTAGGACCAGGGACGGCCGGTGGCGACCCAGCCGCCCTTCACCCGGTGCACGGCACCGTCCACGTCCAGGACCTTGAGCATGGTCTCCAGGCGGGAACGGCGCAGCTCCACCAACGGCTCCAGGGCCGGCAGGGAGAGCGGTCTGTCGGACTGCGCCAGCACGTCCAGGGTGCGCCGGACCTGCTCCTCCGGGGGGAACGCGAGCGAGGCGAAGTACCGCCAGATCGCCTCGTCCTCCTTGCCCGGCAGCAGCAACACCTCGGCGTGCTCCACACCACGACCCGCGCGTCCGACCTGCTGGTAGTACGCGATGGGGGAGGAAGGGGAGCCGAGGTGCACGACGAACCCGAGGTCCGGTTTGTCGAAACCCATCCCGAGCGCGGAGGTGGCGACCAAAGCCTTCACCCGGTTCGCCAGCAGATCCTCCTCGGCCTGCTGCCGGTCCGCGTTCTCCGTCTTTCCCGTGTACGAGGTCACGGTGTGGCCGCACTGCCGCAGATACGCCGTGACCTCTTCGGCGGCGGCGACCGTGAGGGTGTAGATGATCCCGGAGCCGGGCAGTTCGTCGAGGTGACCGGCCAGCCAGGCCAACCGGTGCGCGGCGTCCGGCAGCTGCAGCACCCCGAGGCTGAGGCTCTCGCGGTCGAGCGGGCCGCGCAGGACGAGGGCGTCCGAGCCGCCGCCGGTACCGAGCTGGTCGGCGACGTCCGCCGTCACCCGGGCGTTGGCCGTCGCCGTCGTCGCGAGGACCGGGACGCCCTGAGGAAGCTCGGCGAGCATCGTGCGCAGGCGACGGTAGTCGGGGCGGAAGTCGTGGCCCCAGTCCGAGATGCAGTGCGCCTCGTCGACGACGAGCAGGCCGGTGGCGGCGGCCAGCTGAGGCAGGACATTGTCCCGGAAGTCGGGGTTGTTCAAACGCTCCGGGCTCACCAGGAGCACGTCGACGTCACCGGCGGCGACCTCGGCACGGACGGCGTCCCACTCCTCCACGTTCGACGAGTTGATGGTGCGGGCGCGGATGCCGGCCCGCGCCGCCGCCTCGACCTGGTTGCGCATCAGCGCGAGCAGGGGCGAGACGATCACGGTCGGGCCGCTGCCACGCTCCCGCAGCAGCGCGGTCGCCACGAAGTACACCGCGGACTTGCCCCAGCCGGTGCGCTGCACGACGAGGGCGCGTCTGTGCTCGGCGACCAGCGCCTCGATCGCCCGCCACTGGTCCTCACGCAGGCGGGCGGTCCCGCTCGGGTCGGCGACCAGACGCGCGAGTACGGCATCGGCGGCCGTGCGCAGCTCTTCGTTGCTCATGCCTCTATGCAACCCGATGGGACTGACATCGCGCGAACGAAGGCGCGGGCCTGTGGACAACTTGTGTCGTGTCCCTGATCGAGGTTATCCACAGCCCGAAACGGATTCTGCCGATTCGCGCAATGGTCATCTCATGACGAATCACAGCGAGCCCGTCGGCCTGACCGGCGAGGCAAAGATCACCCTGAGTACGGCCGGTGAACTGGCCGAGGCGCTGCCGTACTTGCTCGGGTTCCGACCGGACGACAGCATCGTCCTCGTCGCCCTGCACAAAGGGCGGTTCGGTGGCCGGGTGCGGCTCGGTATCCCCGATCGCCCGGAGGACTGGCCGTCGGTGGCGCAACAGCTGGCGTGCTGCCTGATCGGTGAGTGCGAGCGCAGGGACGGACGGCCGGACAGCGTCGTCGCGTTCCTCTGCCAGGACACGGCGGGTTTGGGGACGGACCCCGGGCAACTCGTCGTGGAACGGCTGCGTCCACTCGCCCAGCTCCTGCGCACGGCCTGCGGCAGCCTGGATGTCCCGGTCACCGAGGCCCTGTGCCTCTCGGACGGCAGGTACTGGTCCTACTGCTGCCCGCGCCCCGCCTGCTGTCCGCCCGAGGGCAACGTCATCGTGACCGGCGGCACCTCGGTCATGGCGGCCACCGCGGCGTACGCCGGCATCCACGTACGGGCCTCGGCACAGGAGGTGCGGGGCCGGCTGGCGCCGCTGCGGACGGCGCTCGTCGCGGAGCAGGCGCGGGCTCTGGACGCGGCGGCCATGGACCTCGTGCCGCGGATCTTCGCCGGCGTCTCGCGCGAAGAAGTGGAGGCGGAGACCCTGGACCTCGCGCGCCGCGTCATGCGTCGCTACTCGGACGCGCCGCGCGAGGACGCTGCCCTGGAGGCCGACCTGAGGGATGACGAACTCCTCGCACACGACGAAGCAGCGACCCTGATTCTCGGCCTCCAGGACCGGGACACCCGGGATCGGGCGGCCGAGTGGATGGAGGGCCCGGAAGCCTCCTGCGCACTCCGGCTGTGGCGTGCGCTGGCCCGGCGCTGCGTCGGGCCGTACGCCGAGCACGCCGCGGCGCCACTCTCCCTGGCGGGCTGGGTCGCCTGGTCGCTCGGTGACACCGTCGAGGCCGATCAGGCGCTGGAAATGGCCCTCACGGTCGACCCGCGCTATGTGTTCGCCCGCCTCCTCAACGCGGCACGAGCCGACGGGATCGACCCGGAGCCGGTCCGTCGCTCGCTGCGCGGGAAGCGGGCGGGGCGGGATGCGGAGCTGGGCGGACCGGACGCCGAGCGGCTACAGCTGGCGGATGTCAGGGGTGTCGCAGGGGTCGCGAGGGCCGAGAACACGGCGGCCACGGGCGAGGTGGATGAGCTGCGGGGCGTAGCGCCCGAGGAGACAGACGATCCGGGCGCTGCGGGGCACGCGACTGAGGGGGAGGCGGCCACGGAGCAGGACCGGGCGCACGTCTCGGCCCCGGGCGGGCCCGTGGACCCGGGCGTCTCCCGCGCCGCGCGCGGCCTGGAAGCCGCGCTGCGGCGCCGCGGCGAGTACCGGCACCGGGCAGGCACCCGACCGGCCCGCGCCGGAACGCGTGCGCCACGGCGTCCCGCGGGCACCCGCCGAGTGGGGCGGCCGCGTACTCGGGGCGACGGGTGAACCGGGGCGCGGCCGCGGTCTGCCGGCAAGGGCGCCGGTGGTTCGCTCCGCTGTGGCGTTACTTGAAGCGGGGCGGCTCCGTTCACCTGTGTGTCGGTAGCGGCGGCCGGGTTCCGTCGGCGCGTCCACCAAACCGGCAGACTGCCGGCGCCTCGCGCGACCGTGCGCGGAAGGAGACGCCTCATGCGGAAACCGCAACGAAAACCGAGGGTGGACGGTGGGGGTGGCCGTCGCCTGATCGGCGGACGGCGACAGGATCGGGCAGGAAGCGGCAGGCCTCGGTGGGGGAGCGCCGGCCGCGCGTCGTGGGAGAGCACGGTGTGCTCTCCTTGCGGGCCCCAGGACAGATGTGGTCGGAGCGTGGGGTCGGGGGCTCGGACATGCGGTTGCGCTGCGCTCCCCGCGGTTGCTCGGGCTGTGGCGCACGCGACCGTCCGGACGCCCGGGGCCTCCCCGCAGGCGCTTGCCCCGCTGCCACTCGCGGCCTCACCAGCGCACGGTCCCCTGGCAGCGCCGTATCTGGAAGGACGTACGCGCAGAGCATTCTCCCAAGGGCGGCGGTCATGACCAGGAACACCTCGCGCCCGCTGATGTCACCTGGGGAGGGCACGGCCTCGGTACGAGACGCTGCCGCCCCCGGGCCTCAACACCCACGACCCCGGCAAGCGCCGCCGCCCCCGACCGGCTCCGCGCCCCAGCCGATGTCGACCATCACGAGCGCGATGCCCCGGCGCTCGGCTGACCTCCCTGCGACCCACCAGAGCCTGATCTGCGTGGCGCTACCAGGTCTGGTGATCTCTTCCGAGGACGGGCAGCTGACCGCTCAGGGGCTCGAAGGGTTCTATCGCGGCGGCCGGCGGCTCCTGTCGCGGTGCCGGGTCCGGGTGGCGGGCCGGGAGCCGCTCGCGGTGCAGGCGCGCATGGTCGCGGCCGACCGCGCCCGTTTCGTGGGGACGGTACGCGCGGCCCCGGACGCGGGCCCGGATCCGGACCTCGTCGTGGAGCGCGTCCGGCACGCCGACGGCACGGAACGCATCACCCTGCGCAGCTCTGCGGCGCGGCCCCTGCGGCTTCCTCTGGAGGTCTCCCTCGGTACCGACCTCGCCGAACTCGGCGCGGTGGCAGCCGGGAACGCCGGCCGTGAACTGCCCGCATCCGTCCACGACTCGGGCATGCGCTGGTCATCCCCCGCGGGTCATGTGGTGGTCACGGCGTCACCCGCACCCACGGACGCGCTCGCCTCCGCCAACTTGCTGCGCTGGGAGTTCGACCTGCCTCCCGGGGGAGTGCGGACCGTGGAGTTGCGCGTGCGCGCCGAAGGCCCGGGGTTCGGCAGAGTCGCGGGGCACGGCGCCGCCCGCCCCCTTGCTGCTGCGCAGGCGCAAGGTGACGACCCGCGCGTGGGGCCCCTGCTGCGGACCTGTGTCGACGACCTTCAGGCACTCATGGTGCGTGACCCCGCGCACCCCACGGACGTGTTGCTCGCGGCAGGAGCCCCCTGGCGCTGCGGCCCGGCGCCGGCCGAGGCCCTGGCAGCAGCCAGGATGGCGCTGCCGCTGGGGACCCGCCTGGCCGGTGGCACGATGCGCGCACTCGCCCGGACACAACTGGCTCTTGCCGGCACGGAGTTCGGACGGTTGCCGGGCCCGCTGCGGCACATGGGCGCGGGACTGCCCCCGAGCTGTACGGGCGTCGAGGCCACGCTCTTGTTCCCCGTGGTGCTGGCCGAGGCGAGACGCTGGGGGCTCCCGGACCAGGATGTGGCGGAGTTGCTCCCTGCCGCGGAGCGGTGCTTGCAGTGGTTGCGCACCGCCGCTCGTGAGGGACCGTACCTGCCGGACTCCGGTGCGGGCGGCCTCCTGCGTGGTGAGACCCAGGCGCACGCTCATCGGGCGGCGGTCCTCGGCGCCGACCTGCTCGACGCGTACGGCAGACCCGGTGGCGCGGAGTTGCGGGAGTGGGCGGGGCAGCTGCGGAGACGGTTCCGAGAGGACTTCTGGATCGAGGACATGAGCGGCGGCAGACCCGCGGCAGCGCGTACCGCGGACGGCCGCCGGCTCCCGCACCTGGGAAGCAGCTCCGCCCATCTCCTGGACACCGGGCTTCTCGGAGCGGGCTCGTACGCCCCGGGGTTGTTGAACAAGGTGCAGACCGAGCAGCTCGCGCGACTATACGGCGGACCGGGGCTGGACTCGGGTTGGGGGTTGCGGACCCTGGGGGTGAAGGAGGTGTCGTACAGCCCATTTGGCCACCGCACGGGCGCGGTGCGGGTGCAGGAGACCGCGGTTGCGGTCGCCGGCCTGGCCGCCGCCGGGTATGAGAACGAGGCAGCGTCCCTGCTCAGCGGAGTTCTGGCCGCCGCGCAGACCTTCGCCTACCGGCTTCCCGAGATGTATGCGGGGGAGCAGCGCGTCGAGGGCGGGGCCCCGCTGCCCCATCCGGCCGCCTGTAGACCGGCGGCGGTCGCCGCGGCCGCAGGTGTGTGCCTGCTCGTCTCACTGGCAGGTATCCGGCCGGACACGCCCGCCGCCACGGTGACGCTGTCCCCGATGCGCAGCGCCCCGCTGGGCGAGATCGGGCTGACGGGACTGCGCGTGGCCGGACACGCTTTCTCCGTACGTGTCAGTCGACTGGGTCTCGCCATGGTCGAGGAGGCGGCGGACGGCCTGCAGTTGGGCGGGTGACCGTGGGTACGGTCCGCAGGGCAGAGCCGGACCGCGAAGACGCGGATGGTGGCGGGAACTGGAGGAAGCAACGACCGAAGGGACTGTTTATCGTCAGGCAGACGACTATGATCGTTCCATGTCGCCCTACGACCCGTCGGCCTTTCCGCCCTTCGCTGTCACCGTCGACCTGGTCGTGCTCACGGTGCGTCGCCACGCGCTGTGCGCCTTGGCGGTGCGGCGCGGAGAACCGCCTTTTCAGGGGCGCTGGGCACTGCCCGGAGGATTCGTGCGGGACGACGAGGACCTGACCGGCGCGGCCGCGCGCGAGCTGGCCGAGGAGACTGGCCTCTGCGCCCACGATCCCGCCGTGCCCGCGCAGGACAACGGCGCGCATCTGGAACAGCTGGGCACCTACGGCGATCCGAAGCGAGATCCCCGGATGCGCGTCGTGAGCGTTGCGCACCTCGCCCTCGCGCCGGATCTGCCGGCCCCGCGTGCGGGCGGCGATGCCCGCAGCGCCCGCTGGGCGCCGGTCGAGGCCCTGCTCCATCAGGGCGGGTACGGGCGCGAGGACGAATCGGCCGCCCCGCTCGCCTTCGACCACGCGCAGATCCTGGCGGACGGCGTCGAGCGGGCCCGGTCGAAGATCGAGTACTCGTCGCTCGCCACGGCGTTCTGCCCGCCGGAGTTCACGGTCGGGGAGCTGCGCCGCGTCTACGAGGCGGTCTGGGGCGTCGCCCTCGACCCGCGCAACTTCCACCGCAAGGTGACGGGGACGCCCGGCTTCCTGGTACCGACCGGTGGCACCACCACGCGTCAGGGCGGTCGACCCGCTCAGCTCTTCCGGGCGGGCGGCGCCACCCTGCTCAACCCGCCGATGCTCCGACCCGAAGTCTGACCGAGACGCCGCCGGGGTCGGGCCGCCAGAACAGATTCACCGGGCGACGGGCACCGCACGCCTTGGCTCTCGGACGCCCGGTTCCCCAGGTGACCGGTTCCTACAGCCCCCGCACTCCAGGGCCCGCGCTCCAGCGCCGCTCTGGGCGGACGCGTACAGAGCGGCGTCGTGAAAGTGATTCTGCAAGGCAAGAGCCGCGTGTCTTGCGGACACCCACGCCCACTCCCTGCCCGAAAAGCCGGAAATATAGCGTTATCTTGCAGGAGTACCCACAGGGCTCACCTGCCGCCCGAGCGGTGGGCGGGGTCCTGCCGCCGGGCGGTCGCCCATCCTGTGAGAGAAGCGATGATCCAGGCCATCGGACTGACCAGCAACGCCCGTAAGGGGAGTCCGCCCGCTGTCGACGACGTGTCGTTCGATGCGCACCCGGGCCGCGTCACGGCGCTGCTCGGTGCCCCGGGGGCCGGCAAGACGACGACGGTGCGGCTCATGCTCGAACTCCAATCCGGCCGCGGGATCACCTACTTCCGCGGGCGCCCTCTGCACCGCCTCACGCACCCCGTACGTGAAGTGGGCGTTCTGCTCGGAGATGTGCCCGGCCACCCGGCCCGGTCGGTCCGCGGTCACCTGCGCATGCTGTGTGCGGCGGCGGGGGTGCCGGTCCGGCGTGCCGACGAAGTCCTGGAAAACGTAGGGCTGGTGAGCCTGCGTGACCAGCGTCTTGGGACCCTGTCCCGCGGCATGGACCGGCGGCTCGGCCTGGCCTGCGCCTTGCTCGCGGACCCGCACACCCTGCTGCTCGACGGTCCGACGGACGGTCTGTCGACCCGCGAAAGCGCGTGGATGCACGGCCTTCTGCGTGCGCACGCGGGTCTCGGCGGCACGGTTCTGTTCACCACGGGCGACCCCAGGGAAGCGGCACGGGCCGCGGACCACGTCGTCACGCTCGCCGAGGGAAGAACGGTCGCCGACCAGGAGGTCGCCGACTTCGCTCGTACCCGGCTGCGGCCCCGGGTCGCGGTCCGCAGCCCGCACGCCGCTCGGCTCGGGGTTCTGCTGGCCAAAGAAGCGCGCAATGCCAGACGTACGGTCGAAGTGGTTCCGGAGGGCGGCAACCACCTCTCCGTGTACGGCAGTACGTGCGCGGACGTGGGGGAGACGGCGTTCCGGCACCACATCCTCGTGCACCAAATCGCTGATGAGGTCGGGGACGAGGGGCCGGTCGCGACGCGGCCCCTCCCGCCGGGCGGCAGCCCGGACACGCGGGGATCCCACGCGCCCGTCACCCCGCGCACCACCCGCAACGACGCCACTGCGGCAACCGTCCAGGCCCAAGCCGCCGCGGCAACCGCCCAGACCCAAACCACTGCGACCGGCGCCCAACCTGACGCCCCCGTGCCAAACCCCCCAGCACGCACCCCCGCGCCTCCAAGCATCAAAGCCCCCGCCTCCACCCCCACCTCCACTCCCGCCCCCACACCAAGCACCTTCGTGCCCCTCGTCGATACGACCGTCCGCCCCACCGCTCCCAGGAGCGGAACCCCGGATCCCAGCGGGCACGCGTCGAGAGCGGCACAACCCCGACCGGCGGCCGCCTCCCCGTTGCCGCCACCGATCACCGCCCGCCCCGCTCGCAGCCCGCTGCGCCCCGTCCGCTACGAACTCCACCGCGCGACCGGCATCGCCACCGGATACCTCACCGTCGCGCTCGTCCTTGCCGTCTCGGCGCTCCTGTCCGTGCTGCTCGCTCGCGTCGGTCACACCTCGCAACCCCGTCTGCTCGCCGCCTGGCCGCGAGAACTGCCCCTGCCGCCGGCCGCCCTCGGCGCGGGGTTGCTCGGCGCCTTTGCCTTCGGTGACGAGTTCCGCCACCCCGCGCTCGCCGCCGACCGCGGCACCGTCCCGCGCCGCCTGGGGCTGCTTGCCGCCAAGCTGCTCGTCAGCGCGGCGACCGCCGTCCTCATGGCAGTGCTCGTCGTGGGCTGCGGCGCGGCGCTGCTTCACCTCGTATACGGACCGGAGGTCACCAGAGTTCCCGCCGACTGGGCGTCGCTGGCCGCGAGTTGGTTCACGCTCGTCGTCGCCTGTGCCTGTGCCGGGGTCCTCGCGTCCGGAGTGTTCCGGTCCACCGCGGCCGGACTCGCGGCCGTGGTGGCCGTGCCCATCGTCATCGTGCCGTTCGTACAGGAGGCCTTGGCGGGCCCCTCTGTGCGAACGGCTGCGGGGCTGCCGTCCCGACTGCGTGATCTTGCTCTGCTGCACTGGCCGTTCGGTGCGGAGCGGTTCATCGCGGCGGGAGCCCGGTTGATCGCCCAACCTGTGGGCGGCGCAATGACGTTGTCGATCACCGCGCTGCTCTGCGCATATCTGCTCACGGGGCTGCGACCGCGGGCGCGATGACGCAAATCCGGCACCTTCGCGACCTCCACTGCACACAACTTCCCTGTAACGCCCGCTTCCTTCCGATAAGGCGTCAAGTGCGGTGAGGGGGGAGATCACCCTTTCGTGTGCTTTTCACCAAAGACCTCAAGGGAGTTGAGAACGGAGCCGACAACACATTCCGTGAGTACCCTTGCGCACACCATGATGACCGCCGCCCGCTCCGCCGACTCCGGCCTCGCCGGACCGGGCGAACTCGACCGCTACCCCTACACGGGGTCGCCCGCCGACCGTGTCGGCGGTCCCGTCTGGGACGGCCCGGACCAGGATCTCGGCCGGGTTGGCCGGCGCCCCGCGGGCAGCCGGGGCCGCGGTCTGCATGGTCAACTCGTCCAACAGCTGGGACAGATGATCGTTTCCGGAGACCTGGGCGCGGACCGGCCGCTGGTGCCCGAGGAGATCGGCCAGCGCTTCGAGGTCTCCCGGACCGTCGTCCGTGAGTCCCTGCGCGTCCTGGAGGCCAAGGGCCTGGTCAGTGCCCGGCCGAATGTGGGCACGCGCGTGCGTCCGGTCAGCGACTGGAACCTGCTGGACCCCGACATCATCGAGTGGCGCGCCTTCGGGCCGCAGCGCGACGACCAGCGCCGGGAGCTGAGCGAGATGCGCTGGACGATCGAGCCGCTCGCCGCGCGCCTGGCCGCCGGACACGGCCGCGAGGACGTGCAGCAGCGCCTTGTCGACATGGTCGAGATCATGGGGCACGCGCTCGGCCAGGGGGACTCGATCACGTTCTCCCGCGCCGACGCGGAGTTCCACTCGCTGCTGATCCAGCTCGCCGGCAACCGCATGCTGGAGCACCTCTCCGGCATCGTCTCCGCCGCCCTCCAGGTCTCCGGCGGCCCCGTCACCGGCTGTGACCGGCCGAACGAGTCGGCCATCGCGCACCACGCCCGGATCGCCGACGCCCTCGCCGCGGGAGACAGCTCCGGCGCCGAGGCGGCCGTGCGCCAGCTCCTGATGATCCACCCCGAGGTGGAGCGCGTGGTGCCCGCCCCGCGCGAGCACTGACCGTCCCCGCAGTCGTAGCGGAGCGAGGAAGCACGAACCTGGTGTCGCCGGACGGCGCCCTCCATGTGCCACGCGCATGTGTAGAAGGGCGCCATTCGGCGACTCGGCCATACGGGTGCGTTGCCTGGAAGATGTCGGTTGGATGCAGTCCGGTGGGTCAGAGGGGTCCGTCATGCCCGGCTGCGCCCGTATCCGTCAGTTTTTGACCGAATGCAGGGTGTGACTCGGGCCACGTAGATTGGGCGTAACGCTCCTCGGGGCAACGCGATGACCTAAGAGGTGACAGCCGAGGAGGGAATACAGCAGCCGTGCGTGGCGCTGTCCTTCTCCCCGGCCTCCGCCCGCGCCGTCGGCCCATCCCCAAGTCGTCGGTCGTCGGCTCCGGTCCGCACAGGACGGGGCCGGAAGCCGTTTTCCAACGTTCCGAGAGGTTGTTCGTGTCGGCCAGCACATCCCGTACGCTCCCGCCGGAGATCGCCGAGTCCGTCTCTGTCATGGCGCTCATTGAGCGGGGAAAGGCTGATGGCCAGATCGCCGGCGATGACGTACGCCGTGCGTTCGAGGCCGACCAGATTCCGGCCACTCAGTGGAAGAACGTTCTGCGCAGCCTCAACCAGATCCTCGAGGAAGAGGGTGTGACGCTGATGGTCAGTGCCGCTGAACCCAAGCGTCCTCGTAAGAGCGTCGCGGCCAAGAGTCCGGTCAAGCGCACCGCCACCAAGACTGTTGCGGCCAAGACGGTCACCGCCAAGAAGGTCGCTGCCACGACCGCTCCCGAGCCCGCGGCCGAGGTCGGCGCCGAGGAGACCGAGCCGGTCAAGAAGGCCGCGGCCAAGAAGACGGTCGCCAAGAAGGCCACTGCCAAGAAGACCGTTGCCAAGAAGGCCACGGCCAAGAAGGCGGGCGGCAAGAAGGACGACGAGGTCTCCGAGGACGAGGCGACCGAGGAAACTCCTGCCACGGCCAAGGAAGGCGAGCCCGCCGAGGAGGGCCAGGGCGGCTTCGTCCTGTCCGACGACGACGAGGACGACGCCCCCGCGCAGCAGGTCGCGGCCGCCGGCGCCACCGCCGACCCGGTCAAGGACTACCTCAAGCAGATCGGCAAGGTCCCGCTGCTCAACGCCGAGCAGGAGGTCGAGCTCGCCAAGCGCATCGAGGCCGGTCTGTTCGCCGAGGACAAGCTCGCCAACGCCGACAAGCTCGCCCCCAAGCTCAAGCGCGAGCTGGAGATCATCGCCGAGGACGGCCGCCGCGCCAAGAACCACCTCCTGGAGGCCAACCTCCGCCTGGTGGTCTCCCTGGCCAAGCGCTACACGGGCCGCGGCATGCTCTTCCTGGACCTCATCCAGGAGGGCAACCTCGGTCTGATCCGCGCGGTCGAGAAGTTCGACTACACCAAGGGCTACAAGTTCTCCACGTACGCCACCTGGTGGATCCGTCAGGCGATCACCCGCGCGATGGCCGACCAGGCCCGCACCATCCGTATCCCGGTGCACATGGTCGAGGTCATCAACAAGCTCGCGCGCGTGCAGCGCCAGATGCTCCAGGACCTGGGCCGTGAGCCCACCCCGGAGGAGCTGGCCAAGGAGCTCGACATGACCCCGGAGAAGGTCATCGAGGTCCAGAAGTACGGCCGCGAGCCCATCTCCCTGCACACCCCGCTGGGCGAGGACGGCGACAGCGAGTTCGGTGACCTCATCGAGGACTCCGAGGCCG
Organism: Streptomyces sp. NPDC006552; assembly: GCF_040611655.1. Classification (NCBI taxonomy): domain Bacteria; kingdom Bacillati; phylum Actinomycetota; class Actinomycetes; order Kitasatosporales; family Streptomycetaceae; genus Streptomyces; species Streptomyces sp. NPDC006552. The sequence continues at coordinate 52,086 of NZ_JBEXOS010000012.1, read as the reverse complement.
TCGTCCCGGCCGACGCGGTCAGCTTCACGCTCCTCCAGGAGCAGCTGCACTCGGTGCTCGACACGCTGTCCGAGCGTGAGGCGGGCGTCGTCTCCATGCGGTTCGGTCTCACCGACGGTCAGCCGAAGACCCTCGACGAGATCGGCAAGGTGTACGGCGTGACGCGTGAGCGCATCCGCCAGATCGAGTCCAAGACGATGTCGAAGCTGCGCCACCCGTCGCGCTCGCAGGTCCTGCGCGACTACCTCGACTAGTCAGCGCCCCTCTCCGGCGCTCAGACGGCCCGGCACGTCCCGCCCGCGGGATGATGCCGGGCCGTCCGCGTTGAGGGGCGGAGAGCGCCACCTCGCGGTGCGTCGCGCACGCTGCTGAATCACCCTGGGTGTTCCATGGCCACCTAGAGTGAGGAGTTCGTATGCGTCGTCCCATCGCGCGAGCGCTGACCGTGCCACTGGCCGCGCTGGTCGCGGCGGCTGTGCTGCCCCTGGCCTCGCCGGTCCACGCGAGCGCCGACGAGGGCGTCATCGGCGGCAGCGCTGTCAAGACGTCGGACCATCCCTGGGTGGTGGCGCTCGGCAGCCGTGACCGGTTCGGAGGTACGCGTTCCGGCCAGTTCTGCGGGGGCGTGCTCATCGCACGGTCGACGGTCGTCACCGCCGCCCACTGCATGAGCCAAGAAGTGCTCGGCGTCCCGCGCAACCGAGTGAGCGACCTGAAGGTCATCGCCGGCAGAACCGACCTGGGGACGACGGAAGGCGCCGAGATCCCCCTCCGCAACGAGTGGATCAACCCCGCCTACGACGCCCGTACGAACTCGGGTGACGTGGCGGTTCTTACTCTGGCCACGCCGCTGCCCGCGGGGGACGTGATCACGATGGCCGAGGAGGGCGACCCGGCGTACAAGGCGGGGACCAAGGCGACCGTCTACGGGTGGGGCGACACGTCGGGGGCCGGGCAGTACCCGGACACGCTGCGTGCCGCCCCGGTGCACGTCCTCGCGGACTCCGAGTGCGAGCAGGCGTACCCCGGCAACGAGGACGGCACGTACGTGCCGAAGACGATGCTGTGCGCAGGGGAGCCGGAAGGCGGCAAGGACGCCTGTCAGGGGGACAGTGGCGGCCCGCTGGTCGCCGAAGGGCGGCTGGTGGGCCTCGTCTCCTGGGGAAGCGGCTGCGGGCGCCCACGGAGCCCTGGCGTCTACACCCGGGTCTCCGACGTGGTGAAGGTGATCCAGCAGCACGGCTGACCCGGACAACGAGGACGGGCGGTCACCCCTGGTGAGGGGTGACCGCCCGTTCGCCGGCCTGGTGCCGGTGCTGGCTCGTCGTGGATGCGAGGCGTCAGCGTTCCTCGGTCTCAGAACTTGCCGGGACGGCGGTGAGCCGCTCCGTCTCGTCCTGTATCTCAGCGGCGATCTTCTTGAGTTCCGGCTCGAACTTGCGACCGTGGTGGGCGCAGAAGAGCAGTTCACCACCGCTGATCAGAACGACGCGCAGATATGCCTGGGCGCCGCAACGGTCACAGCGGTCAGCCGCCGTCAGCGGGCTCGCGGGGGTCAGAACAGTAGTCACGTCGCCTCTTCTCTAGCTCGACGAGCTGTCGTACCAGGGTCAACATCCAACCAGGCCGAAAACGTTCCCGCTCGCGGCTTTTCCTCGAAATCTTTCTTCGAGACCGGCTGTCTGCTGCCGGGTGGCGGCGAATGTGCCGTATTGCGTCTCTTACGTGTCTTACGGGTTCGCGCGATCCATCAGGTCGGTCGTCCCCGGCTGGCTTGCCGGTTGTTCATGAGGACGTGCCCGGAGCCTAAATGGTTCATGCCTGGAAGGGAACGTGATGTGGGCGTCACTCCATCGAGGGATCGAACACTCATGCGATCGTGGACTAGTCTGAGCAGAGGTGAGGGTGGCGGTACAACGGCTCTACCAGGCCTCGGTACCCTCTGACGGGCGACCGAAGCCGGCCCCTTACCCACATGGGCCCCCATTGAAATTCAGCGAGGAGCGAACCGCGTGACCGCCGACACGTCCGTGCCGTCCACAGCGTTGCTGACCGGAGCAGAGCGGGACGGCTCCAACTACACCGCGCGGCACCTTCTCGTTCTCGAGGGGCTCGAAGCCGTACGCAAGCGTCCTGGCATGTACATCGGCTCGACCGACAGCCGCGGCCTGATGCACTGCCTCTGGGAGATCATCGACAACTCCGTCGACGAGGCCCTCGGTGGCTTCTGCGACCACATCGAGGTGATCCTCCACGACGACGGCTCCGTGGAGGTGCGGGACAACGGTCGCGGCATTCCCGTGGACGTGGAGCCCAAGACCGGTCTCTCCGGGGTGGAGGTCGTCATGACCAAGCTCCATGCGGGCGGCAAGTTCGGCGGCGGCGCGTACGCGGCCTCCGGCGGCCTGCACGGCGTGGGCGCCTCCGTGGTGAACGCGCTGTCCGCACGCCTCGACGTCGAGGTCGACCTGCACGGGCACACGCACGCCATCAGCTTCCGGCGCGGTGTCCCCGGCGCCTTCTCCAAGCCCGGCCCGGACGCGCCCTTCGACTCGTCCGCTCGGCTGACCAAGGTCAAGAAGGTCCCGAAGAGCCGCGTCGGCACCCGCGTGCGCTACTGGGCGGACCGGCAGATCTTCCTCAAGGACGCCAAGCTCTCGCTGGACCACCTGCACCAGCGCGCCCGCCAGACCGCCTTCCTGGTCCCCGGCCTGACCATCGTCGTCCGCGACGAATTCGGCCTCGGCGACGGCGGCAGCAAGGGCGAGGAGAGCTTCCGCTTCGACGGCGGCATCAGCGAGTTCTGCGAGTACCTCGCGCAGGACAAGCCGGTCTGCGACGTCCTGCGCTTCACGGGGCAGGGCACCTTCAAGGAGACCGTCCCCGTCCTGGACGACGACGGCCAGATGACGCCGACCGAAGTCACCCGCGAGCTCGGTGTCGACATCGCGATGCGCTGGGGCACCGGCTACGACACGGTTATCAAGTCGTTCGTCAACATCATCGCCACCCCCAAGGGCGGCACCCACGTGAGCGGATTCGAGCGCTCGCTCACGAAGACGATGAACGAGGTGCTGCGCACCCAGAAGCTGCTGCGCGTCGCCGAGGACGACGTCGTCAAGGACGACGCCCTGGAAGGGCTCACCGCGGTCGTCACGGTGCGCCTGGCGGAGCCGCAGTTCGAGGGCCAGACGAAGGAGGTCCTGGGCACCTCGGCGGCCAACCGGATCGTCGCCAACGTCCTGGCCAAGGAGCTCAAGGCGTTCCTGACCTCCACCAAGCGCGACGCCAAGGCACAGGCCCGCGCCGTCATGGAGAAGGCCGTCGCCGCCGCCCGCACCCGGATCGCGGCCCGTCAGCACAAGGACGCGCAGCGTCGCAAGACGGCCCTGGAGTCGTCGTCGCTGCCCGCGAAGCTGGCGGACTGCCGCAGCGACGACGTGGAGCGCAGCGAGCTGTTCATCGTCGAGGGCGACTCCGCGCTCGGCACCGCCAAGCTCGCCCGGAACTCGGAGTTCCAGGCCCTCCTGCCGATCCGCGGCAAGATCCTCAACGTCCAGAAGTCGTCCGTCTCGGACATGCTGAAGAACGTCGAGTGCGGCGCGATCATCCAGGTCATAGGAGCAGGGTCCGGCCGGACCTTCGACCTCGACGCGGCGCGCTACGGAAAGATCATCCTGCTCGTCGACGCCGACGTCGACGGCGCCCACATCCGCTGCCTGCTGCTGACGCTGTTCCAGCGCTACATGCGCCCCATGGTCGAGGCCGGTCGCGTCTTCGCCGCCGTGCCGCCCCTGCACCGCATCGAGCTGGTCCAGCCGAAGAAGGGCCAGGACAAGTACGTGTACACGTACTCGGACCGCGAGCTGCGGGAGACGCTGCTGGAGTACCAGCGCAAGGGCGTGCGGTACAAGGACTCGATCCAGCGCTACAAGGGCCTGGGCGAGATGGACGCCGACCAGCTGGCGGAGACCACGATGGACCCGCGCCACCGCACGCTGCGCCGGATCAACATCGGTGAGCTGGACGCCGCCGAGCAGGTCTTCGATCTGCTCATGGGCAACGACGTGGCGCCGCGCAAGGAGTTCATCAGCAGCTCCGCGGCCACGCTCGACCGCTCGCGCATCGACGCGTAGCCCCGTGCGGCTCCACCCTCGGGTGGAGCCGCATGATCCACCCGAGATCCACCCCGGCTCCGATCCGTCGTCCCGCCGATCTCCGTAGCGTCGAAGGCGTAGAAACCTTCCGCTCCCGATCGCTCCACGGAGGCCGTCATGTCCGGGTTCACCGATGTCTTGGTGATCGTCGCAGTGGCCGCACTGGTCCTCGTCCGCCAGTTCAGGACCGAGCGCCTGTCGACGGACCGCAGATGGTGGCTGCTTCCCGGCCTGCTCGGATTCCTCGCCCTTCGGGACGGCTCCCTCACGGACCCGCACCACCCGACGGGTTCGGTCGCCCTCATCGTCGTCGAGCTGCTGGTCAGTCTCGGCCTCGGCGTCGGCTGGGCGTTCACGACACATGTCTGGTCCGACGAGCGGGGTGGCGTCTGGACCAAGGGCACGGTGGCGACGGCCGGCACCTGGCTCGGCGGCATCGCCGCGCGGGCGGCCGTCATCAGCGTCGGCCTGGCCCTCGGCATCCACCTCGGCGGCTCCGCCCTCATGCTGGGGTTCGCCCTCTCGCTGCTGGTCCGCTCCGGCCTGCTGATGTGGCGGGCCGGCGGCCTGCGGTCGGCGTACGTCGGTCCTCTCGCCCAGCCGGCCTGGGAGGACCGCAGGTGAGGCCGAGTCTCTGGGCGACCTGGCCCTCGCGGGAGGCGCTCTCCCGCGAGGGACTGACCCGCGCTCGAAGGATGCTGGCCGGGCTGGTCCGGGTGGTGGTGATCGCCGTCCTGCTGTGGACCGCGCTCACGCAGCGGGACGTCGCCGACTGGGCCGTCGTGGCCGCTCCGGTGGGGCTGCTGGCCAGCGCGGCCGCCGCCTGGGCCTACTTCCGCACCACACTCGAGCATCGGCTCTGGTCCTCGCTCGCTCTGCTCGCGGCGCTCGTGCTGATCGCGGTGGGCGCTCAGCAGACCGGCTTCGTCGGCCCCGCCACCGTGCTGTGGTGCGGCTGTGCGATCTCCGCGATCGAGCGGCTGCCTCTCGCCGCCGCGCTGCCCGCAGCGGCGGTCTCGCTCACCGGCTTCGCGCTCAGCAACGACGACGCCTGGCTGACCACCACCGTCATTGCGGCCGGACTCTGCCTGTCGGGATACGTGCTGCGTCTCGACGCGGAGGCCAGGGGAAGCGCGCAGCGACTGCTCGTGCAGGAGCGGGCCGCCCGCGCCGCGGAGGCCGAGTCGGCGGCCCTCGCGGAGCGGTCCCGGATCGCCCGCGAGATCCACGACGTCCTCGCGCACAGCCTCTCCGCCCAGCTCGTGCACCTGGAGGCGGCCCGGTTGCTCATCGAGCGCGGGGCCGACCGGGACCAGATCCTGGATCGGGTCGTCGCGGCCCGCGGCATGGCCCGGGACGGCCTCACCGAGACCCGGCAGGCCCTGTCCGCGCTGCGCGGCGAGATGACCCCGCTGGAGGACTTCCTGCGCGAGCTCGTCGCGGCCGGCGACGGGGCGTCGCTGTCCGTCGCGGGGAAGGCCGGGCCGATGTCCGCGGAGGCGTCGCAGGCCGTGCGCAGGGTGGCGCAGGAGGCGCTGACGAACGTACGCAAGCACGCACCGGGCGCCAGAGCCACCTTGCGGTTGGAGTATGCGCCGAGCGGGGTGACCTTGGAGGTACGGGACTCGGGAGCGGCTTGTCCACAGGAGGAACTGGCTGCCAGCGGTTCCGGCTACGGTCTGCTGGGGATGAGGGAGCGGGCCGAACTGCTGGGCGGCACGTTGGACGCCGGGCCGTACGAGGAGGGGTTCGTGGTCACATTGAGGGTTCCACGGTGAACGCGGGCGGGACCCATCCGGTGGCCGGGGCCGGGCGGCCACCGGCGCGCGTCGTGGTGGTCGACGACCAGACGGTGGTGCGCGAAGGGATCGTCATGCTTCTGGGTCTGCTGCCCGGGATCGAGGTGGTCGGCGCCGGGGGAGACGGCGAGCAGGCAGTGAGCCTCGTGGCCGAACTGGACCCGGATGTCGTTCTGATGGACCTGCGCATGCCGCGCTGCGACGGCGTGGAGGCGACGCGCCGGATCCGTGCCGAGCACCCGCGCACCCAGGTCGTGATTCTGACCACGTACGCCGATGACGAGTCGCTCTTCCCGGCGCTCGAGGCGGGTGCGCGCGGCTATCTGACGAAGGACGCGGGCGGGGACGAGATCGTCCGGGCCGTGACGGACGTGCTCTGTGGTGACGCCGGACTCTCGCCTCGGATCCAGCGGCGGCTCCTGGAGAGGCTGTCGCAGCCCGAACCCGCGGCGCCGGTGGCCAAGGAGCCGCCGGACGGTCTCACAGCCCGGGAGGCCGAGGTCCTGGGGCTCATCGCCGACGGGCTGAGCAATCAGGAGATCGCCCGGAGCCTTCGGGTCTCCACGGCGACGGTGAAGACCCACATCAACAACCTGTTCGCGAAGACGGGCCTCAAAGACCGTGCCCAGGCGGTCCGTTACGCGTACCGGCACGGACTCGCGAGACCACCAGGTGCGTCCATCACCTAATGGAGTGAAGGACTTGCGAGGAGAGTCCGGGATCTTCCGGGTCTGTCCATCCTTGGGCACGCGGTCACTGTGGGCCGCGGACAAGGAGAGTTCGGTGGAGATGCACGACGGGCGCGATACGGCGCGCCCCCGGGCCGGTGATCGTGGCGGCACGAGCGATCCCTGGCACGACGCGCCGACCTCGGGGTGGAGAGAGTGGGACGGCACGGACACACCGGTGTCCGCCGTGCCCGCCCAGCCCGCGCGCCAGGAGCGGAGCGCGGCGGTGGTCTACCTGGAGGTGCAGCGCAGCGCCGCTTTCCAGGAAGTGCGCGGGCGCTACCGGAGGTTCGTCGTCCCCGCCGTCGCGATCTTCTTCACCTGGTACGTCGCGTACGTGGTGGCCGCCACGAGCGCGCCCGGACTGATGGCCCGGCCGGTCGCGGGTTCCGTGAACGTGGCGATGGTGGCAGGGCTCGGGCAGTTCGCCAGTACGTTCCTGCTGACCTGGCTGTACGCCCGTCATGCCCGGCTCCGCCGTGACCGCCTCGCGCTCGAACTGCGGTGGGACACGCAGGAGATGACCCGCGGAATCGACAACGCCGTCCGGCTGAACGGTTCGGCGAGGAGCGGGGGCGGTCCGCGATGACGGTGACACATCAGACCTTGGCGTTGCTCCTGTTCAGCGCTTTCGTGGCGGTTACTCTCGCCATCACCACCTGGGTGGGGCGCAAACGGCACGGGTCCGCCGAGGAGTTCTACGCGGGCGGACGCCTCTTCTCGCCGTTGGAGAACGGGTTCGCGATCGCCGGCGACTACATGTCGGCCGCCTCCTTCCTCGGCATCTCCGGGCTGATCGCCCTCTTCGGATACGACGGGTTGCTCTACTCCGTGGGGTTCCTCGTCGCGTGGCTCGTCGTGCTCTTCCTGGTCGCCGAACTGGTGCGCAACTGCGGCCGGTTCACGATGGCGGACGTCGTGGCCTCCCGGATGCGGGAGCGGCCGGTGCGCATCGCGGCGGGAACTTCCTCGGTAACTGTCTCCGTTCTCTATCTGGTGGCGCAGATGGTGGGGGCGGGCAGCCTGGTCGCGCTGCTGCTGGGCGGTGAGAGCGGTGCGGCGCAGGCGTGGACCGTCGTCGGCGTGGGCGCGCTCATGGTGATCTATGTATCGATGGGAGGGATGCGGGCCACCACGTGGATCCAGATCGTGAAGGCCGTGCTGCTCATGGGCGGGACGATCGCCCTGACCGTGCTCGTCCTGGCGCGCTTCCACGGTGACGTCGACGAGCTGTTGCACACGGCCGCGGTGCGCAGCGGGCACGGTTCCGACTTCCTCGTCCCCGGCCTGAAGTACGGCGGGAGCTGGACCGCGCGCCTCGACTTCATCAGCCTGGGCCTCGCGCTCGTCCTGGGCACGGCGGGCCTGCCGCACATCCTGTCGCGCTTCTACACCGTGCCGACCGCGCGGGCCGCCCGGCGCTCCGTCGTCTGGTCGATCGGGCTCATCGGCAGCTTCTACCTGATGACGATCGTGCTGGGATTCGGCGCGGCCGCGCTCGTGGGCCCCGACGCCGTACGGGACTCGAACGCCGCGGGGAACACGGCGGTTCCGCTGCTCGCCCTCCATCTGGGCGGCGGAGCGGACTCCACCGGCGGCACGGTGCTGTTCGCGGTCGTCGCCGCGGTCGCCTTCGCCACCATCCTCGCCGTCGTCGCCGGTATCACGCTGGCCTCCTCGGCCTCGGTGGCGCACGATCTGTACGCCTCGCTGCGCAGACCGGGCGGGAAGCAGCGCAGCGAGGTCGCGGTGGCGCGGGTCGCCGCGACCGGGATCGGCGTGCTCGCGATCGCGCTCGGGCTGCTCGCCCGCGATCTCAACGTGGCGTTCCTCGTGGGTCTCGCCTTCGCCGTCGCCGCCTCCGCGAACCTGCCCGTACTGCTGTACTCGCTGTTCTGGCGGCACTTCACCACGCGCGGGGCCGTGTGGGCCGTGTACGGAGGGCTCGTCCCGGCGCTCGTCCTCGTCGTGCTGTCACCGGTCGTCTCGGGGAGCCCGACGTCCCTGTTCCCCGGGGTGGACTTTCAGTTCTTCCCCTTGGAGAACCCGGGGCTCGTCTCCATCCCGCTCGGCTTCCTGGCCGGCTGGCTGGGCACCATGACCTCCGGCGAACCGGCGGACGAGGCGAAGCACGCGGAGACGGAGGTACGGGCGCTCACCGGAGCCGGAGCCGCGTGAGCCGGTCCGCACCTGGAGCGTGCCGGAGCCGCCTGAATCGCCCGGCACCCGAAGCACGCCCGGGCCGGTTCAGCGCGGCTGCCTCGGCGCCGGCCGTACACCGCCCGGCTCAGGAGACCGGCGTACCGGCCCGTTCACCGGCTGGCAGCCCACTCGTACCGGTGTTCGGGCCGTCCCGTGTCGCCGTACTTCAGGCTCAGCCGCACGCGTCCCGTGCGCTCCAGCAGCTTCAGGTAGCGCTGGGCGGTCTGGCGGCTGAGCCCGGTCCGGTCGGCCAGCTCCTGGGCCGAGAGCGGGCCTTCGGCGCTCATCATGGCGCGGCGCACGAGCTCGGCCGTGGTGGGGGAGTGCCCCTTGGGCAGATCGGGCGCCGGTGTCGCCGACAGGGCGCCGAAGATCCGGTCGACCTCTGCCTGCTCGGCCTCACCCCCGCCGTCGAGAGTGCGGCGCAGTGTCGCGTACGCCTCCAGCTTGCCGCGCAGGCCCGCGAACGAGAACGGCTTGACCAGGTACTGCAGCGCTCCCTGCCGCATGGCCGCTTGCACGGTCGCCACGTCGCGCGCCGCGGTCACCATGATCACGTCGATCTGGAGGCCGCGCTCGCGCACCGTGCGGGCGACGTCGAGCCCGGTCTCGTCCGGCAGGTAGTGATCGAGGAGGACCAGGTCGACCCGGAGAGCGTCGATACGCTCCAGGGCCTCGGCGGCGCTGTGTGCCGTGGCGGCGACACGGAAGCCGGGCACCTTCGCCACATAGGCGGCGTTGACGTCGGCGACGCGCGTGTCGTCGTCCACGACCAGAACCTCGATCATCGGACCTCCCCGGCCGCGGTCGGGACGGGTTCGGCGAATGCCTCAGGAAGGACGACGACGAACTCCGCGCCGCCCATGGGCGCCGCCGTCACCTCGGCCCTGCCGCCCTGCCGCTCGGCGAGCCGCCGCACCAGGGCGAGGCCGATCCCGCGTCTGCCATAGGCCGGCGGTTCCTTCGTGGACCAGCCCTCCACGAAGACGCTCTCCCGCTGCTCCGCCGGGACCCCGGGCCCCGTGTCGCGGACCCGCAGGACCGCCGTGGGCCCCTCCGCGCGCAGAGCCACCTCCACGCGCGCGTGGCGCCCCGAACCGGCCGCGGCGTCCACGGCGTTGTCCACGAGGTTGCCGACGATCGTGACGAGGCCGCGCGGGTCGACGAGCCGGTCCGGCAGCGCGGTCTCCCGTGAGATGCCCAGGGCGACGCCGCGTTCCGCCGCGACCGTCGCCTTGCCCACCAGCAGGGCCGCGAGCAGCGGGTCCTGGATCTTCTCGGTGATCTGCTCGGCGGTGACCCGGTGCGCGCCCGCCACCTCGCCGACGAACTCCGCGGCCTCCTCGTACATCTCCAGCTCCAGCAGCCCCAGCAACGTATGCATGCGATTGGCGTGCTCGTGGTCCTGCGCGCGCAGGGCGTCGATGAGACCGCGCGTGGAGTCGAGCTCGCGCCCCAGCTGTTCCAGCTCGGTGCGGTCCCGCAGGGTCGCGACGGCGCCTCCGTCGTCGGTGGGCATCCGGTTGGCCACCAGGACGCGGTGGCCGCGCACCGTCAGCAGATCGGTGCCGGTGACGCGGCCCGCGAGCACGTCCGTCGTCCGGCCCGCCCCGAGCGCGTCGTCCAGGGGCAGCCCGAGCGCCTCGGCCCCGAGGCCGAGCAACCGCTGGGCCTCGTCGTTCAGCAGCCGGATCCGGCCGGCGCGGTCCAGCGCGACGACGCCCTCACGGATGCCGTGCAGCATGGCCTCCCGTTCGGCCAGCAGCGCGGAGATGTCCGAGAACGCCAGGTCGCGGGTCTGCCGCTGCACCCGCCGCGCGATCACGTACGCGGCGAGCGCCCCCACCGCCAGGGCTCCGCCCGCGTAGGCGAACAGGCCCGGGATCGCGTGGACGAGGCGCGCGCGGACGCTGTCGTACTCGATGCCCACCGACACCGCGCCCACCAGAGCCCCGTCCGCGTCCCTCAGCGGCACTTTGCCGCGCGCGGAGCGGCCGAGGGTACCGTCGTCGATCTCCATCACCTCGCGGCCCGCCAGAGCGTCGCTGGGGTCCGTCGAGACGACCCGGCCGATCTGGCCGCGGTCGGTGTGCGACCAGCGGACCCCCCGCTTGTTCATGATCACGACGTACTCGGCACCACTGGCCCGCCGGATCCGCTCCGCCTCGGCCTGGACGGGCCCGGCGGCGGACGGTGGCGAGGACCGCAGGTCCTCGGCGATCCGCGGCTGCGCCGCCGTGGTCTGCGCGATGGCGAGGGCACGCCGCATGGCCTGGTCGTCCAGCTGGTCGCCGAGAGGAGCCAGGAACAGCCCGGTCGCCAGCACGGCCACCCCCGCCGCGATCGCCACCTGCATGAGCAGTACCTGCGCGAACATGCGCCTCGGCAGGGCGAAGCGCAGACGGCGGGCCGGGGAGGACGGACTCATGGAGACGAACGGTACGGGTCCTTGCGCCGCCGACCGAAGCCCTTGTGGCACGGATCTCGTACGCACTCCCAGGTGACGCGCGTCCGCGCGCTCAGTACGCGCCCCAGGTAAGGCCGCTCCTCGGATGCCGCGTGCGAGCCCCGTCAGCCGAGCCCCGCGGGAACCTCCCGCACGGCCACGACATCCATGCGCGCGGGCGACCCGAGGGCGCCGCCGCAGCTCTCCGCGCGCGGGGGAAGCGAGGCGCCCTGGGCGAGGGTCACCTGCCACCGGCGGCCGTCGCGGTGCGCGACGGTCACCTCCCACCAAGGCACATCCACCTCCGCGGCCGCTACGGACGCAGGTTGAGGCGGCACGCCAGGCGCGGGTACGACTCCGTGCGTACGTAGGACGGCATCGGCCCGTACGTCGCTGTCCGTCTGTGTTGCGGGGCTCCTACGGAGGACGGCGTCCGTCCGTACGACATTCAAGGTGCCCGCGCCGTATTCGTGCGCTGTGCGGCGCACAGCCAGTTCGGCGGCCTGGCCCGGTCGGTCCCAGGCGGAGTTCCCGCGGCAACCTTCCAGGACGATCCGGTCGGCGCGCACCGCCTCCATGACCTCCTTCACGGCCGCAGCCGTGGCCCTTCCGTAGGCGTATCCGTACGGCAGCACCAGAAGAGTGGGGGAGAAACGGTGGCCGCCCAGGTGGGTGACCTCCCAGATGCCCTCTGCGGAGGAGAGCGCGAGTTCGGCGGCCAGCGGCCGACCGAGGAGCGCGCAGCAGCGGTCCCGCTTCCCGTTGGTGCAGACGAGGGCGAGCGGAGCGCCTTCGTGGGGCGCGCCGAAACCGCCGTGGTCACCGGTGCCCAGAGCGGCGAAGTCGAGCCGCAGCAGTTCCTCAGGGGCGTCGACGGTGGCACGGCGCAGCCAGGCGTGGCCGGGGACCGTGTGGGCGAGGTAGACCTGACGGCGTGTGGGGGCGTGGCTGTCGGCGTGCCGGCCCGGGCGGCGGATCAGGGCGACGCGTACTCCGGTGTTCCCGGCGGCGCTCTCCAGGGCCCGGCCCACGTCGGGGTCGAGATGGCTGGAAGTCAGGGCCTTCGCACCCCAGGGGCCCGGCTGTTCGATCAGCAGCCAGGTCCGGGCCGTGGCGGCGGTCCCCGCGAGGGGCTCGTCGAGGTCCAGCGAGGAGGCTGCGCACGTACTCACGGAGGCGAGCCTAACCCGCGCGGAGGATCGCTCCAGGCGGGAGGCGTGTGACAGGTCGGGCACCAGGCGTGCGGCGCCGGACGCAAGGGTCGGACAGCGGGGCGGGCGTCAGGGTGACGCCGGCGTCGACGCCGAGGTCAGGCGTCCGGAATATCGCTTTTGGCGCGAAGCAGCGTCTCTCGGTTCACGATGACGATGCGTTCGTAGTCGGCGACCCCCGCGTCCGCCGGCAGCTCCTTGCGGAGCTCGGCGGTGGCCTCCGTGCCGATCACCGCGAAGTTACCGTCGCTGAGTTCGAAAACATCGGGGCAGGTGGCGCCGGAGGCACTTCCGCGAGCGCTCGGGGGCACCCCGATGCGGCGTACGATCTTCAAGACAAAACCGGTCCTTCTGGAGAGCGACGTGAATGCGCCACAGTAGTGCTCCGGTTGTCGCTGCATAGTAGTGAACCCCTTGATTCCAGGGGGAGTTGGTGAAGAATTTCACTGGTATGGCCGAACCCTCGTACGGGTGTGGGGGCTCAGTGGGACGGCGGTTCTCCCACGACCCACCATTCGTCCGTGTCGGCCTCGGCCCGTTCCTGGAGAAGCGTTTCGGCGATGCGTCCGACTTCCGCCTCCGTGGACGACGGATCGAGCGAGGCGCGGTGGGGCCGTGTGGCTTCCCAGTACTCGCGGATGTGCGCGCTCTGGAAGAGGTCGCGCAGATGGCCGCGGAGCTGTCGCTGGTCGAGCAGGCCGGATTCGTAGAGGTGGAAGGCGTTGACGTACCAGAGATTGGCGTAGAGGTACTGCCGGCGCTTCTCCGGTGTGAGGTCGAGGCCGTAGCTGTCGATCACGGCGGCCAGCGCGGGGTCGTCGAGCGCCCGGCTCAGAAGTTCCCAGTGCATGCGCTGCTGGTGGGCGCGGGCCTGCCGGTGCCCCTGCGCCGCCGCCTGCGCGCGGCCCGGACCGTACAGGTGCCACATATGGGCCGTGACGGTGCCCGCGAGCCCGCCCGCACACACCGCGGCGGCCACTGTCCGCCATGACCTCGTACTCTGTGTGACCATGTCAACCCCCGATCCAGGCGGCGGTCCGCCGGGCGTCGGGCGCGGGTCGAGGGCATGGGGACCGGCGAGCGAAGGGCGGCGCGCTTGCCGTCTCCCAGGGTGCCGAGCGGCTCTGATCGGCTGGGAGGCGGAGAGGAGGCGCACGGAAGCATGAGCGGGTCGCGGCGACCGGCGCCATGCCCCACGTCTGCCCGCCTGGGGACGCAAACAATCGTTCACTCGGCCGTCTCTGGGCACGTGCCTATCCTGAAGCGGCATTTCGTCGTCGCTGGGAGAGTCCGTCGTGAGCCAGGTCAGTCCGCAGATCCCCGTCGTCGTCCTCGCGGGCTTCCTCGGTTCGGGGAAGACGACGTTGCTGAACCACCTGCTGCACCACAGCGGTGGATCGCGGATCGGGGCGATCGTCAACGACTTCGGAGCGATCGAGATCGACGCGATGGCCGTAGCGGGGCAGGTGGGCGATTCGACGCTCTCGCTCGGCAACGGCTGCCTGTGCTGCGCCGTGGACGCCGGCGAACTCGACGTCTACCTGGACAAGTTGACCCGTCCGGTCCGCGACGGCCGGCTCATGGACGTCATCGTCATCGAGGCGAGCGGCATCGCGGAGCCGCAGGAGCTGGTGCGGATGGTGCTGGCCAGCGAGAATCCGCGGATCGTGTACGGAGGGCTGATCGAGGTCGTCGACGCGGCCGAGTTCGACGCGACCCGGCGCAGACACCCGGAGGTGGACCGCCACCTCGGCATCGCGGACCTCGTCGTGGTCAACAAGGGCGACCGGGTGCCCGGCACCGAGCGCCAGCGGGTGCTGGGCGCGGTGCGGACAGCGGCCGAGCGGGCCGCGGTCGTCAGCGCGTCCTACGGACGCATCGACCCGGAGCTGCTCTTCGACTGCCGTCCCACCCAGGAGCGGATCGGGCAGCTGTCCTTCGACGACCTGCACCGTGGCGGGACATCCGACGAGCATCTGCACGCCGCCTACGAAAGCGTCGCGTTCGTCTCCGGAACACCCATGGATCCGCGTGCGCTGATGGACTTCCTCGACAGCAGGCCCGAGGGGCTCTACCGCATCAAGGGGTACGTCGACTTCGGTGCGGGCGACCCGGCCAACCGGTACGCGGTGCACGCGGTCGGCCGGTTCCTGCGGTTCTATCCCGAGCCCTGGCCGGCCGGTGAGGAGCGCCGCACGCAGCTCGTCCTCATCGGGGCGGGCATCGACTCGGACGCGCTCCGCCAGGGGCTGGACGCCTGTAGGGGCACGAGCGACGCCCCGCACCCCGTCGACCAGCACGGCATGTGGGGCGTTCTGCGCTACGTACAGGACAAGGGCGACGGGGACGCCGAGGCCGAGGCCGGGGGCGCCGGTGAGGTCATGGACGTCGAGGACCTCACCGGGCCTCTGTAGGTGCCAGAAGCGGCCCCCTGTAGGCGCGCGACCGGGCCGCCTGTAAAGCGCTCACCGGCCCCCCTGTAGGCGCCGCACCGGCCCTTGTAGGCGCAGGCCCGGACCGGGACCGGCTCAGACCGGCCCGGCCACCACGGCCACCGTCTTCGGCAGCGAGATGCCCGAGCCGTCGCGGCGCGGGTCCATCTCGGTCAGCTCGGCCGGCATGCCGTTCTTCTGCGCCGCGCGCGCGGGCGCCGGACCCGCCCAGGCCAGGCTCAGGCAGTCCTCCCCCTTCAGGAACCGCTGGCAGCGCACACCACCGGTCGCACGCCCCTTACGGGGGTACTGGTCGAACGGCGTCAGCTTGGCCGTCGTCTGGACCGAGTCGTCGAGCGTGCCGCGTGAGCCCGCCACCGTGAAGACGACGGCGTCCGCCGCAGGATCGACCGCGGTGAACGAGATGACCTTCGCGCCCGTGGCCAGCTTGATCCCGGCCATACCGCCCGCGGGGCGGCCCTGCGGGCGCACCATCGCGGCCTGGTAGCGCAGCAGCTGCGCGTCGTCGGTGACGAAGACCAGGTCCTCCTCGCCGGTCCGCAGTTCGACGGCGCCCACGATCCGGTCGCCGTCCTTGAGGGTGATGACCTCCAGCTCCTCCTTGTGGGAGGGGTAGTCCGGCGTCACCCGCTTCACGACGCCCTGCTCGGTGCCGAGGGCGATGCCCGGAGACGACTCGTCCAGCGTCGTCAGACAGATCACCGTCTCGTCCGCCTCCAGGGGGAGGAACTCGGCGATCGGGGCACCCCCGGAGAGGTTCGGCGCGGACAGTGTGTCCGGGAGCTGCGGCAGATCCACGACGTTCAGGCGCAACAGGCGGCCCCCGGACGTGACCACGCCGATCTCGCCCCGTGCCGTGGCCGGGACCGCCGAGACGATCACGTCGTGCTTGGTGCGCTTGGCGTCCTCGTCGGCGGTGAACGGCTCGCCGTTCGCCGTACGGGCCAGCAGTCCGGTCGAGGAGAGCAGCACGCGGCACGGGTCGTCGGCCACCTGGAGCGGCACCGTGGCCACCGCGGGACCCGAGGACTCCAGCAGCACCGTGCGCCGGTCCGTGCCGAACTTCTTGGCGACGGCCGCCAGCTCCGCGGAGACGAGCTTGCGCAACTCCGTGTCGGAGTCGAGGATGCCGGTCAGCTCGTCGATCTCGCCGTTGAGCTTGTCGCGCTCGGACTCCAGCTCGATGCGGTCGAACTTGGTGAGCCGGCGCAGCGGCGTGTCCAGGATGTACTGCGTCTGGATCTCGCTCAGGGAGAAGCGCTCGATGAGCCGCTCCTTGGCCTGCGCGCTGTTCTCACTGGAGCGGATGAGGCGGATGACCTCGTCGATGTCGAGCAGGGCGACGAGCAGCCCCTCGACCAGGTGCAGCCGGTCGCGCTTCTTGGTGCGGCGGAACTCGCTGCGGCGGCGCACCACGTCGAAGCGGTGGTCCAGGTAGACCTCGAGCAGCTCCTTGAGGCCGAGCGTGAGCGGCTGGCCGTCCACCAGGGCCACGTTGTTGATACCGAAGGACTCCTCCATCGGCGTCAGCTTGTAGAGCTGCTCCAGGACGGCCTCCGGCACGAAGCCGTTCTTGATCTCGATGACCAGGCGCAGGCCGTGCTCGCGGTCCGTGAGGTCCTTCACGTCGGCGATGCCCTGGAGCTTCTTGTTGCCGACGAGCTCCTTGATCTTCGCGATGACCTTCTCCGGGCCCACCGCGAAGGGCAGTTCGGTGACGACGAGGCCCTTGCGGCGCGCCGTCACGCTGTCCACCGCGACCGTCGCGCGGATCTTGAAGGTGCCGCGGCCCGACTCGTACGCGTCCTTGATACCGGACAGGCCGACGATCCGGCCGCCCGTGGGCAGGTCGGGGCCGGGCACGAACTTCATGAGCGTCTCAAGATCGGCGCCCGGGTGCTTGATCAAGTGTCGCGCGGCGGCGATCACTTCGCCCAGGTTGTGCGGCGCCATATTGGTCGCCATGCCGACCGCGATCCCCGACGCGCCGTTCACCAGCAGGTTCGGGTACGCCGCGGGGAGGACGAGGGGCTCCTGCTCCTGCCCGTCGTAGTTCGGCGCGAAGTCGACCGTGTTCTCTTCGATCGACTCCGTCATCAGGCTCGCGGCGGGGTCCATGCGGCACTCGGTGTACCGCATCGCGGCCGGGCGGTCGTCATTGCCCAGTGAACCGAAGTTCCCGTGCCCGTCCACCAGCGGTACGCGCATCGAGAACGGCTGGGCCAGGCGCACCAGCGCGTCGTAGATCGACGCGTCGCCATGGGGGTGCAACTTACCCATGACCTCCCCGACGACGCGGGCGCACTTCACATAGCCGCGGTCGGGGCGCAGGCCCATCTCGTTCATCTGGTAGACGATCCGACGGTGGACGGGCTTCATCCCGTCCCGGGCGTCGGGCAGGGCACGCGAGTAGATGACCGAGTACGCGTACTCGAGGTAGGAGCCCTGCATTTCGTCGACCACGTCGATGTCGAGGATCCTCTCCTCGAAGGCAACGTCATCGGGTCGCGGGGTCTTCGTGCTGCGGCGGGCCATCGCTGCTGCGGCTCCTTCACCAACATCTACGGGAACTGTCGCGGACCATTGTGGACCGCTCCACTGACAACGCTGATCGCGACCCGTCGGAACGGGGCGGCCGGCGGCCCGCTCGGGGGCCGTCGTGCTCGCTCAGGGCGTAGCCCGGACGGGAACTTCGCCAGGCGCCTGCACGCTTGCATACAGTGGCAGGACTGGCAGCCGTCTCGTGTCCACAGTGTTGCCCGCGTACTCAGCTTTCCCAGCATTCTCCAGCTTTTCCGATGTTCTCCGTGTTCTCTGTTTCCCCGTTTCCCCCCGCGATCGAAGGGACGTACATGCCCATGGGTCACACGGCCACCGCCGAGGCCGGCTCCGGCGGCCTGACAGCGACCGAGCACCGGCTGGCCAACGGCCTGCGTGTCGTGCTCTCCGAGGATCACCTGACCCCGGTCGCGGCGGTCTGCCTCTGGTACGACGTCGGCTCGCGCCACGAGGTCAAGGGCCGTACGGGCCTGGCTCACCTCTTCGAGCACCTGATGTTCCAGGGCTCGCAGCAGGTGCACGGCAACGGCCACTTCGAACTCGTCCAGGGCGCGGGCGGTTCGCTCAACGGCACGACCAGCTTCGAGCGCACGAACTACTTCGAGACCATGCCCGCCCACCAGCTGGAGCTCGCGCTGTGGCTGGAGGCCGACCGCATGGGCTCCCTGCTGGCCGCCCTCGACGAGGAGTCGATGGAGAACCAGCGGGACGTCGTCAAGAACGAGCGCCGTCAGCGCTACGACAACGTCCCTTACGGCACCGCGTTCGAGAAGCTGACCGCTCTCATGTACCCGCAGGGCCACCCGTACCACCACACGCCCATCGGCTCCATGGCCGACCTGGACGCGGCCACCCTGGAGGACGCGCGGAGCTTCTTCCGCACCTACTACGCGCCCAACAACGCCGTGCTCTCCGTCGTCGGTGACATCGACCCCGAGGAGACGCTCGCCTGGGTCGAGAAGTACTTCGGCTCGATCGCCGGCCACGACGGGAAGCCCGCGCCGCGCGACGGCTCCCTGCCCGACGTGATCGGCACGGAGCTGCGCGAGGTCGTCGAGGAGGAGGTCCCGGCGCGCGCCCTC
Organism: Streptomyces sp. NPDC006552; assembly: GCF_040611655.1. Lineage (NCBI taxonomy): Bacteria > Bacillati > Actinomycetota > Actinomycetes > Kitasatosporales > Streptomycetaceae > Streptomyces > Streptomyces sp. NPDC006552. The sequence goes on along the minus strand of NZ_JBEXOS010000012.1, from coordinate 33,449 downwards.
ATGGCGGCCTACCGGCTGCCCGAGGACGGCACGCGCGCGTGCGACGCCGCCGACCTCGCCCTGACAGTGCTCGGCGGCGGCGAGTCGTCGCGGCTCTACAACCGCCTGGTACGCCGCGACCGCACCGCGGTGGCCGCCGGGTTCGGGCTGCTGCGCCTGGCCGGAGCGCCCTCCCTGGGCTGGCTCGACGTGAAGACCTCCGGCGACGTCGAGGTGCCGGCGATCGAGAGCGCGGTCGACGAGGAACTCGCCCGGTTCGCCGAGGAGGGCCCCTCGCCCGAGGAGATGGAGCGCGCGCAGGCCCAGTTGGAGCGCGAGTGGCTGGACCGGCTCAGCACAGTGGCGGGCCGCGCCGACGAACTGTGCCGCTACGCCGTGCTGTTCGGCGACCCGCAGCTCGCCCTGACCGCCGTGCAGCGCGTCCTGGAGGTGACCGCGGACGAGGTCCAGGAGGCCGCCAAGGCGCGGCTGCGCCCCGACAACCGCGCGGTCCTCGTGTACGAGCCCACGGCCCCCGCCGAACCCCATGACGAGACCGCCGAGAGCGACCCGAGCGACGAGGAGGCGGGCCGGTGACCGAGCAGCTCGCGACCATGGACTTCCATCCCCGACCGCAGGCCGGCACGGCCAAGCCGTGGGCGTTCCCCGCGCCCGAGCGCGGCGAACTGGCCAACGGCCTGACCGTGCTGCGCTGCCACCGTCCCGGCCAGCAGATCGTGGCCGTGGAGATCAACCTCGACGCGCCACTGGACGCCGAGCCCGCCGGGCTCGAGGGCGTCGCCACGATCATGGCGCGTGCCTTCAACGAGGGCACCGACAAGCACTCCGCGGAGGAGTTCGCCGCCGAACTGGAGCGCTGCGGCGCCACGATGGACGCGCACGCCGACCACCCCGGCGTCCGGGTCTCCCTGGAAGTGCCGGTCTCCCGCCTGCCCATGGGCCTCGCCCTGCTGGCCGACGCCCTGCGCGCGCCCGCCTTCGCGGACGGGGAGATCGAGCGCCTCGTCCGCAACCGCCTGGACGAGATCCCGCACGAGAGCGCCAACCCGGCCCGCCGCGCCGCCAAGGAGCTCTCCCGGCAGCTCTTCCCGGCCCAGGCGCGCATGTCGCGCCCGCGGCAGGGCACCGAGGAGAGCGTCGCCGCCATCGACGCCGCGGCGGTACGCGCCTTCTACGAGAAGCACGTGCGCCCCGCCACCGGGACCGTCGTCGTGGTGGGCGACCTGGCCGGCACCGACCTGGACGCCCTCCTCGCGGACACGCTCGGCGCCTGGACCGGCGACACCGCGGAGCCGCGCCCGATCCCGCCGGTGACCGCCGACGACACCGGCCGCGTGGTCATCGTGGACCGCCCCGGAGCCGTGCAGACGCAGCTCCTGATCGGCCGCATCGGACCCGACCGGCACGACCGGGTGTGGGCCGCGCAGATCCTCGGCACGTACTGCCTGGGCGGCACGCTCACCTCGCGCCTGGACCGCGTCCTGCGCGAGGAGAAGGGCTACACCTACGGTGTGCGCTCCTTCGCCCAGGTGCTGCGGTCCGCGCCGGACGGGACGGGCGCCGCGATGCTCGCCATCAGCGGCTCCGTGGACACCCCGAACACCGGACCCGCGCTCGCGGACCTGTGGCAGGTGCTGCGCACCCTTGCCGAGGGGGGTCTCACCGACGCCGAGCGGGACACCGCCGTGCAGAACCTGGTGGGCGTGGCCCCGCTCAAGTACGAGACCGCCGCCGCCGTCGCGGGCACGCTGGCCGACCAGGTCGAGCAGCACCTGCCGGACGACTTCCAGGCCCGGCTGTACCGCCGGCTCGCCGAGACAGGCACCGTGGAGGCCACCGCAGCGGTCGTGAGCGCCTTCCCGGCGGACCGTCTGGTGACGGTCCTCGTGGGCGACGCCGCGCAGATCGAGGAGCCCGTCAAGGCCCTCGGCATCGGTGAGGTGAGCGTCGTCCGGGGGTGACCGCGGCCCCGTACGTCCTCCGAAGCCCCGGCGGCCACCACGGCCACCGGGGCTTCGTGGTGTCGCTCACGTTCGCCCGTGAAGGCACAGGTGCCGCTTATGCCCGGATTGGGGCGGAGGTTGCCTGTCTGCTCTGTGGCATGCGCTACAAAAGCCGGGATCCGTTTGTTGATTAAAAGATGTCCCGCTTAGCGTCGGTCCGGCTGTCCGCCAGACACGCGTCGCGCCCGCGACACCGGACAGTCATCGCCGAGTCCCCCAGGCGCGAGCCAGGGGAGCCGGGGACCCACGCAGTCCCTGGGGTGAATCGGGCACTCTTCCCGGCCGTGCAGGCCGGGCCGGGCGCCCGTAGGAGACCTTCCTGCTCCGAACCCGTCAGCTAACCCGGTAGGCGAGAGGGAAGGAAAGGACCAGCCACTTCATGGCGTTCACCCGTGCCACCGGGAAGCACCGTCGTCCCAGTCGCCTCACGCGTACCACCGCGCAGGTCGCGAGCGTCGCGGCGCTCACCACGACCGGTGTGGTGGCGGGCCTCGCGGCCCCCGCACTCGCCGCCGACACCGCGGCCCCCGAGCAGAACGGCCTGACCCAGGCCCTCTCCATCGGTGACTCCCTGGCCGACCAGATCGACGCGCAGGCCGCCGCCCAGAAGAAGGCCGCCGACGCGGCCGCCGCCAAGGCGAAGGCCGAGGCTGAGGCCAAGAAGCGGGCCGAGGAGGCCAAGCGCGAGGCCGAGGCGAAGGCCGCCAAGGAGCGCGCGGCCAAGGAGCGGGCCGCGCGCGAGGCCGAGCGCAAGCGCCTCAACAGCTTCGTGGCGCCGATCGCCGGCTCCTATGTCTCCACCGGCTACCAGGCGAGCAGCGGCCTGTGGTCCTCCGGAAGCCACACCGGCATCGACTTCCACGCGGCGAGCGGTACGTCCGTGCACGCCGTCGGCGCCGGCACCGTGGTCGAGGCCGGCTGGGGCGGCGCGTACGGCAACAACATCGTGATCAAGATGAACGACGGCACGTACACCCAGTACGGGCACCTGTCGTCCCTCGGCGTCTCCGTCGGCCAGGCCGTCACCCCCGGCCAGCAGATAGGCCTCTCCGGCGCGACCGGCAACGCCACGGGCCCGCACCTGCACTTCGAGGCCCGCACGACCCCCGAGTACGGCTCGGACATGGACCCCGTCGCGTATCTGCGCTCGCACGGTGTGAACGTCTGACGTCCCATCGCCCACAGGGAAAGCCCCGGCTCGTCGAGCCGGGGCTTTCGCGTGCAGCGAGCATTTCTGGCCAGAAAATATCCATGGATTCCGGTCCGGCATCGGAAATGCCACGGCGGTGGAATAGAGTCACCGGATCGGGCGTGACCTAAAGGTGATCTGCGCGCCCGTGCAAGCGTCGATCGACCGCGTTTCGCGGGGATGAAGGCGGAGGTCGGGTCATGCGCATTCCCGCACACTCGGTATGCACGGCGATCCGCGACGACATCGTCGCGGGTGTCCATGAGCGTGGCAGCAGACTCACCGAGGAAGTGCTCGCGCGGCGCTACGGAGTCTCGCGCGTACCGGTGCGCGAGGCGCTGCGCACCCTGGAGGCCGAGGGTTTCGTCGTGACCCGGCGGCACGCGGGCGCGTGCGTGGCCGAACCCACCGGGCAGGAGGCCGCCGACCTCCTGGAGGTGCGGATGCTGCTCGAACCCCTGAGCGCCGCGCGCGCCGCGCAGCGCCGCACCGAAGCCCATCTCAAGGTCCTGCGCGGCCTGGTCAGGCTGGGCCAGGAGCGTGCCAGGCGCGGCCAGAACGAGGATCTGCGCGCCCTGGGCGGCTGGTTCCACGAGACCCTCACGGGAGCCTCTGGCAGCCCCGGCCTGATCGCGCTGCTCACGCAGCTCCGGCACAAGATCGCCTGGATGTACGGCGTGGAGAACCCGGCCCGGCCGGTCGAGTCCTGGGCCGAGCACGGTGCCATCGTGGACGCGGTGGCCCGCGGTGACGCCGAGCGCGCCCGTGCCCTGACCGCGCGGCACGCCGAGCGCGTGGTCGCCGTCCACCGGTTGCGCGTTCCCCGCGCCGCCGACCGTGTGAGGACTTCGCAACCTCCCGTCAACACGGCAGGCCTTCCCCATTAACAGGAAGGCCGTATACATAGAGGTGCATTTTTTCGGAAGAAGTGCAGGGTATTTTCGCGGCGCCTGTCACTACTGAATAGTCGGCGGGCTCAGGAATACCTGAATTCCGGTTCCGATTCCCGGGGCGCGTTCCGCGAGGAACCGGGCGGCTGTGGAAACGACGAAGCCGCGCGCCCCGAGGGGAAACGCGCGGCCCGGCGGAGCGAGGGATCAGACGGTCTCGGGGAGCTCGTCGAGGCCCTCGGAGACCAGCTTCGCCAGACGGTCGAGCGCGGCGTCCGCACCCTCGGCGTCGGAGGCCAGGACGATCTCCTCGCCGCCCTGGGCGCCCAGGCCCAGGACCGCAAGCATCGAGGCCGCGTTGACGAGGTTGCCGTCGGCCTTGGCGATCGTCACGGGGACGCCGGCCGCCGTGGCCGCGCGGACGAAGATGGAGGCGGGGCGGGCGTGGAGGCCCTCGGCCCAGCCGACGTTGACGCGGCGCTCAGCCATGTGATGCTGCCCTTCGAGTGACTCAAGGTTGTCTAGACCATTCTCACATACCGTGGCCCGGCGATCGACGTGGACCCGGGTCCCGTGGACGCACCGCCCCGCGGCCTTCCATAGCCTGCCTCCCACGCGCGCGGGCCGCGACCCGTACGAGTGTCGGTGCCCGGCTCTACTCTTGCCGCATGGAGACCCCGTCGGACCGGCACGCCTACCCCGCCCACTGGGAGGCCGACGTGGTGCTGCGCGACGGCGGCACCGCGCGGATCAGGCCGATCACCGGCGCGGACGCCGAGCGGTTGACCAGCTTCTACGAGCAGGTGTCGGACGAGTCGAAGTACTACCGCTTCTTCGCGCCCTACCCCCGGCTGTCCGCCAAGGACGTGCACCGCTTCACCCATCACGACCATGTCGACCGGGTCGGCCTCGCCGCCACCGTGGGCGGTGAGTTCATCGCGACCGTGCGCTACGACCGCATCGATGCCCAGGGCCGGCCCGCCTCCGCCCCCGCCGACGAGGCCGAGGTCGCCTTCCTCGTCCAGGACGCCCACCAAGGGCGCGGAGTGGCGTCCGCCCTGCTGGAGCACATCGCCGCCGTCGCCCGCGAGCGCGGCATCCGCCGGTTCGCCGCCGAGGTGCTCCCCGCCAACACCAAAATGATCAAGGTGTTCACGGACGCCGGGTACACGCAGCGGCGCAGCTTCGAGGACGGCGTGGTCCGCCTGGAGTTCGGCCTGGAGCCCACCGAGGCCTCCGTCGCGGTGCAGCGCGCCCGTGAGCAGCGCGCCGAGGCCCGGTCGGTGCAGCGGCTGCTCGCGCCCGGCTCCGTCGCCGTGATCGGCGTGGGGCGGGCGCCGGGCGGCGTGGGCCGTAGCATTCTGGAGAACCTGAAGGACGCGGGGTACACCGGCCGCCTGTATGCGGTCAATCGCGCTTTCCCTGAGGACCTGGCCGAGGTCGACGGGGTGCCGGCGCACCGCTGCGTGCGCGACATCGATCCGGCCGACCAGGTCGACCTGGCCGTCGTGGCCGTCCCCGCGCCCGACGTCCCCGACGTGGTCGCCGAGTGCGGCGCACGCGGCGTACAAGGGCTGATCGTCGTCTCCGCCGGGTACGCCGAGAGCGGCGCCGAAGGCCGCGAGCGCCAGCGGGAACTGATCCGGCAGGCCCGTACCTACGGGATGCGCATCATCGGGCCGAACGCCTTCGGGGTCGTCAACACGGCCGCGGACGTCCGCCTGAACGCCTCTCTCGCCCCCGAGATGCCCCGCCCCGGCCGCATCGGCCTGTTCGCCCAGTCCGGGGCCATCGGCATCGCCCTCCTGGCCCGCCTGCACCGCAGGGGCGGGGGAGTCACCGGCGCCACAGGCATCTCCACGTTCGTCTCCGCGGGCAACCGCGCCGACGTCTCCGGCAACGACGTCCTGCAGTACTGGTACGACGACCCGGACACGGACGTCGCCCTCATGTACCTCGAATCCATCGGCAACCCGCGTAAGTTCACCCGCCTCGCCCGCCGCACCGCAGAGGCCAAGCCCCTGGTGGTCGTGCAGGGTGCCCGGCACAGCGGGATCGCGCCCACCGGCCATGCCGTACGCGCCACCCGCCTCCCGTACGCCACGGTCTCCGCGCTGCTGCGCCAGGCCGGCGTCATCCGGGTGGACACGATCACCGAACTCGTCGACACGGGCCTGCTGCTGGCCCGCCAGCCGCTGCCCGCCGGACCGCGCGTCGCGATCCTCGGCAACTCCGAGTCGCTCGGCCTGCTCACCTACGACGTGTGCCTCTCCGAGGGGCTGCGTCCCAAGCCGCCCCGGGACCTGACCACGGCGGCGTCGGCGGCCGACTTCCGCGCCGCCCTCGACGAGGCGCTGACCGACGACAAGACGGACGCCGTCGTCGTCACCGCGATGCCGGCCGTGGGCGAGGGCCAGGCCGGGGACGCGGAGCTGGCGGCCGCCCTGAGCGCGGCCGCCGCGGCCGCGCCCGCCAAGCCGGTCTGCGTCGTCCACGTGGAGCTGGGCGGCCTCGCCGAGGCGCTCTCCGCCGCGGCCAGCACGGGCCCCAACGCCCCGGGCGCCCCCGGCACCCAGCCGGCCCCGCCGGCCGCGACCCCCGGAGCCGCCGAGGGGACGCCGCGCCTCATCCCCGCCTATCCCGCCGCCGAGCGCGCCGTACGCGCCCTCTCCGAAGCCGTGAAGTACGCCCAGTGGCGGCGCGACGCCACCGAGCCCGGCAAGGTGCCCGAGTACGAGGACGTCGACGAGGCCGCGGCCGCCGCCCGGATCGCCGAACTCCTCGCCAAGGACGACGACCCGCGCGGCGTCGAGCTGGCCCCGGACGACGCCCGGGACCTGCTCGCCCACTACGGCATCGCCGTACGGCAGACGCTGCCCGCACCCGACGCCGACCGCGCGGCCGACGCCGCGCGGGCTCTCGGCTACCCCGTCGCCCTCAAGACGACCGCCCCGCACCTGCGCCACCGCGCGGACCTCGGCGGCGTCCGCCTGGACCTCGCCGACGAGACGGATCTGCGGCGCGCCTACGAAGAGCTGACCCGGCAGCTGGGCGGACCGGCCGAGCTGCGCCCGGTCGTGCAGTCCATGGCGCCCCGCGGCGTCGACACCGTCGTACGGGCCGTCATCGACCCCGCGGCCGGAGCCGTACTCTCCTTCGGGCTGGCGGGCGCCGCCTCCGAGCTGCTCGGCGACACCGCGCACCGGCTGATCCCGGTCACCGACCAGGACGCCAGGGCGGTCATCCGTTCGATCAAGACGGCGCCGATCCTCTTCGGCTGGCGCGGCGCCGCCCCCGTCGACACCCCCGCTCTGGAGGAGCTGCTGCAGCGAGTGTCCCGCCTCGTCGACGACCATCCCGAGGTCGTCGGCGTCGCACTCGAACCGGTCGTCGTCGCCCAGCACGGCCTGAGCGTGCTCGGCGCCTCGGTGCGGCTCGCGCCGCCGCCCGCCCGCGACGATCTCGGGCCCCGCACCCTGCCCGTCGCGTACTGAACCACCGCGCGAAAAGCCGGCACCGGGGGTTATCCACAGGGGCACCGGGGGCCTCTCCCCGGGCCTTAGAATGGACCCCATGGCCAAGACCAGTACGACGACCCAAGGGTTGCGAGCGGCGATCGAGCGCAGCGGCTACTACCCGGCCCTCGTGGCCGAGGCGGTGGAGGCCGCGGTCGGCGGCGAACCCATCGCGTCGTACCTCGTGCACCAGGAGACCACGTTCGACGCGAACGAGGTCCGTCGTCATGTCACCGTCCTTGTCCTGACCGACCACCGCTTCATCGTGAGCCACACCGACGAGCAGGCGGCCGACACCACCTCGCCGACGCCGTACGCCACGACGTCCACGGAGTCCGTGAAGCTCGACCGGATCTCGTCGGTCGTGCTCAGCCGGGTCGTCGCCAATCCGGAGAAGTACGTCCCGGGCACGCTGCCGCGCGAGGTCGTGCTCACCATCGGCTGGGGTGCCGTCGCCCGCATCGACCTGGAGCCCGCCGCCTGCGGCGACCCCAACTGCGAGGCGGACCACGGCTACACGGGCAGCTCGACCGCCGATGACCTGAGCCTGCGGGTCAGCGAGGCCGGCGACGGTCCCGAGACGGTGCGCCAGGCCCTCGCCTTCGCCCAGTCCCTCTCCGAGGCCACCGCGGACGCGGGACGCTGATGACGCAGGCTGCCTGGGACGACGTGGAGCCGCTGCCCGTCCACACCGCTCCCGTCCCGGCGTACGGCACCGGCTCCCTGGCCGACCTGCTGCCCACCCTCGGCGCCCACCTGGGCGTCCCCGGCTGCGACCCGGTGATCCCGGAGCTCGCGCCAGTCGACCGCGCGTGCGTCTTCCTCATCGACGGCCTCGGCTGGGAGCAGTTGCGGGCCCACCCGGACGAGGCCCCCTTCCTGACCTCGCTGCTGGCCTCCTCCCGCGGCGGCACCGGCACCCCGATCACCGCGGGGTACCCGGCCACCACCGCGACCTCCCTCGCCTCGGTCGGCACCGGCCTGCCGCCCGGCGCCCACGGCCTGCCGGGCTACACCGTGCGCAATCCCGCCACCGGCGAGCTGATGAACCAGCTCCGGTGGACCCCGTGGACGAAACCGCAGACCTGGCAGCCCTACCCGACGATCTTCCAGCGCGCCCACGAGGCCGGCGTCCACACGGCGCAGGTCTCCGCGCCCGCCTTCCAGTCGACGCCCCTCACCAAGATCGCGCTCAGCGGCGGCACCTTCCACGGCCGGCTCTCCGGCGAGGACCGCATGGATCTGGCCGCCGCCCAACTGGCCGGGGGCGACCGCTCCTTGGTCTACACGTACTACAGCGAGGTCGACGGCAAGGGACACCGCTTCGGCGTCGACTCCGACCCCTGGCGCGGCCAGCTCATGTACGTCGACCGGCTGGCGCAGCGCCTCGCCGAGCAACTGCCGCCACGCAGCGCCCTGTACGTGACCGCCGACCACGGCATGCTCGACATCCCCTTCGACGAGCAGTCCCGCATCGACTTCGACGAGGACTGGGAGCTGCGCGCGGGCGTCGCCCTGCTGGGCGGCGAAGGTCGCGCCCGCCATGTCTACGCGGTGCCGGGCGCGCAGGGCGACGTCCTGGCCGTCTGGCGCGAGGTCCTCGGCGAGCAGTTCTGGATCGCCGGGCGCGACGAGGCGATCGCCGCCGGCTGGTTCGGCCCGCAGGTCGACCCGCGGGTGGTCGAGCGGCTCGGCGACGTCATCGCCGCCGCCCGTGACGACGTGCTCATCACCGCCTCGCGCACCGAGCCGAAGGAGTCCCTGATGGTCGGCAACCACGGTTCCATGACCCCGGCCGAACAGCTCGTCCCGCTCCTCGAAGTACGCTCCTGACGCCCTCTCCCACCCCGTCCCCACCCGTGAAAGGTGCTCGACCTGCCATGCCTGAGCTGGTGTTCTTCTCCGGAACGATGGACTGCGGAAAGAGCACCCTGGCTCTGCAGATCGAGCACAACCGCTCGGCCCGCGGCCTCCAAGGGATGATCTTCACCCGGGACGACCGGGCGGGCGCCGGGAAGCTCTCCTCACGCCTCGGCCTGGTCACCGACGCCGTCGAGGTCGCCGACGACCTGGACGTGTACGCGTACGTCGTCGACCGGCTCTCCCAGGGCGGCAGGGTGGACTACGTGATCGCGGACGAGGCGCAGTTCCTCGCGCCCGGGCAGATCGACCAGCTCGCGCGGGTCGTCGACGACCTCGATCTCGACGTCTTCGCCTTCGGTATCACCACCGACTTCCGCTCCAAGCTCTTCCCCGGCTCGCAGCGTCTGGTCGAACTGGCCGACCGCGTCGAGGTGTTGCAGGTCGAGGCGCTCTGCTGGTGCGGTGAGCGCGCCACGCACAACGCGCGCACCATCAACGGCGAGATGGTCGTCGAGGGCGCGCAGGTCGTCGTCGGGGACGTCAACCACGTCGAGGACGAGATCGGTTACGAGGTGCTGTGCCGACGGCACCACCGCAGGCGGGCGACGAGCGCGACGGCGCGCGCCGGGGCCCTCTCACCCGACGTGCTGCCCGTCGCGTAGCCCACGACGCGGGACACCCCGTCCACCACGTGGACGCGCGCCTCAGGACGCGGACGTCACGAGCGCGAACTCGGCCCCTTCGGGGTCGGCCACCGTCGCCACCCGGCCGCGCGCGCCGTCCCGTGCGGCCCTGACGGCATGGCCGCCCAGGTCGGCGACGCGCTCCACCGCCTCGTCGACGTCCCGGACCTCGAAGTACGTCATCCAGTGCGGGCCGCGGTCGGGCGGCAGCGCGTGGCCGACGCCGTGCACGGACGCCACCGGCCGGTCCTCCAGGAGCAGCGTCACGCAGTCGAAATCGGCGGAGACCACCGCGTCCTCGGTGTAGCCGAAGACCGACTCGTAGAACTTCGTCACGCTCGCGGTCTCCCGCGTCACCAGCTCGTTCCACGCCACCGCGCCGGGTACACCGGTCACCGCCATCCCCAGGTGCTCCGCCGCCTGCCAGATGCCGAAGACCGCCCCCGAGGGGTCGGAGCCGATCGCCATCCGGCCCGCCTCACCGGCGTCCAGCGGGCCGACGCCCACCGTGCCGCCGCATTGCCGCACCGTCGCGGCGGTCACGTCCACATCGTCCGAGGCCACGTACGGGGTCCAGGCGATCGACAGCTGGCGCTCGGCAGGCAGCAGACCGATGCCGGCCACCTCCTTGCCGTCGAGGAGCGCCCGCGCGTACGGGCCCAGCTGCCTCGGCCCCGGCCTGAACTCCCAGCCGAACAGTGCTCCGTAGAACTCCTGGGTCGCGGCCATGTCGTGCACCATCAGGCTCACCCAGCAAGGTGTCCCCGGCGCGCGCCTGGCTGCTGCCTCGGTCATCGTCACTCTCTCCTCGAAGCGGACCCCGCAGGGCCCGCGATCGGAAACGCGTGTCACAGCACGCCCGTGCTGATGGTGGCACTGCGTGCCGCACGGCGCTCCCTGACAGCGCCGTCACCGCCGGGCTCCGCACAGAGAATGCCCGAAACGGTAGGTCGAAGACGTTTCTGCGTCATGTTCCGGCCGAGCCCGGCCGGATGACGCTCGGTAGTCGATCGAGCACGCTATCCGAACGAGAGCTCCCGGGCCAGACCATGAGCAAGGATGGCCCTCATGAATGCCATCATCACCGCATCTGAACTCGCGAGCGAGCTGACCGGGGAGACGCCGCCCGTCCTGCTCGACATCCGCTGGCAGCTCAGCACCGGGAAGGCCGCGGGAGAACCCGCGTTCGACGGGCGCGCCGAGTACGTCGCGGGCCACCTCCCCGGCGCGGTCTTCGTCGACCTCGACGCGGAACTCGCTGGTCACGCGGGACCGGACCACGGTCGGCACCCCCTGCCCGACCTGGCCGAGCTGGGTGCGGCGCTGCGCGCGGCCGGTGTCCGTGCCGACCGCGACGTGGTCGTGTACGACGGGGGACAGGGCTGGGCCGCGGCCCGCGCCTGGTGGCTGCTGCGCTGGACGGGTCACCCGTCCGTGCGGGTCCTCGACGGCGGCCTCGCCGCCTGGCAGGGGCCTCTGGAGACCGGCACCGTCACGCCGGAGCCCGGCACCTTCACCCCTGCACCCGGTGCCACCGGCCTCCTCGACGCGGACGGCGCCGCCGCGCTCGCCCGCTCCGGCCTCCTCCTCGACGCTCGCGCCACCGAGCGCTACCGCGGCGACGTGGAGCCGATCGACCGCGTCGGCGGCCACATCCCCGGCGCGGTGTCGGCGCCGACCACGCAGAACGTCGGGCCGGAGGGCCGCTTCCGTCCGGCAGGCGAACTCGCCGCACGCTTCAAGGCCCTTGGCGCGACCGGCGAGCCGGGCCAGGTCGGGGTCTACTGCGGTTCGGGTGTCTCCGGCGCCCACGAGGTCCTGGCGCTCGCGGTGGCGGGCATCGACGCGCAGCTGTACGTCGGCTCGTGGTCACAGTGGTCCGCGGACGAGTCCCGCCCGGTGGCGACCGGCCCGGACCCGCAGTGACCGCCGCTCCGTACGCGGCGACGGCCCGCACCGAACGATCGGTGCGGGCCGTCGCGCGTGGTCGCGGCTACTCCTGCTTCTTGCGGCGCGTCCCGAAGACGATCTCGTCCCAGCTCGGCACGGCGGCCCGGCGTCCGGGGCGGACCCCGTCGGCCTCGGCCTGGCGGTCGGTGGTGCCGGTGAGGCGGTCCCGGTGGCCCGCGACGCTGCGCGGCATCAGCACGTCCGCGTACGCGGAGCCGGCCCCGGCCGACGCGGCGGGCGCTGCCGGTTCCTCCAGCTCGGCTACGACGGCGGGCGGCTCCGGGTCCTCCTGCGACGGCTCGGGCGCCGGCGCGGGACGGTCGGGCACCACGATGTCGCCGCGGTAGCTGGGCACGGCCTCCAGGAGGCTCGTCAGCGAGTCGCGCTCCGAGGAGGAGGCGATCGCCGGGAGGTTCTCCTCCAGGGGCGGCTCCGGCGGCGCCGGACGCTCCAACTGCCGGTCCAGGGCGCGGTCCAGCGGACGGTCCCGGGGCAGCCGGGCGATGCGCGGCACGAACGGGAACGTGGGCTCGGGCGCGCCGATGTCGTCGGACTCGCCGATCAGCGAGCGCGCCTCGTCGTCCACGGCCTGGACGAGTCTGCGGGGCGGGTCGTACGTCCAGCTCGCCGAGTGCGGTTCGCCCGCGACCCGGTAGACGAGCAGGACTTCCCAGGTGCCGTCGTCGCGGCGCCACGAGTCCCACTGGACGGTCTCCCGGTCGGCGCCGCGCAGCAGCAGCCGCTCCTGTACGGCCTCGCCGAGCTGGGGGCCGGTGTTCTCGCCGGGGCGGCGTACGGGGGTCTTCCTGGCCCGCTCGGCCATGAAGGCGCGCTCCGCGAGCACGGGCCCCTCGAACCGGCGCACCCGGTCGACCGGGATGCCCGCGAACTGGGCGACCTCCTCGGCGGAGGCGCCTGCCCGTATGCGCGCCTGGATGTCGCGTGGGCGGAGGTGGCTCTCCACCTCGATCTCGATCTGGCCGAGACGCGGACGATCGCCGCGCACGGCGGCCCGGAGGCGCTCGTCGATCGGAAGCGTGTACTCCGTGCTGTCCGCAGCCTTCAGCACCAGCCGTGTGCCGTCGTTAGAGACGGCCACGACACGCAGTTCGGGCATGGGGACCTCCCGGGTGGTGCCTGCCGACGTCACGTGCGTCGCTGCTTCCGCTAGTCGAGTGTGGCCTGCCCGGGTGCAGCCTGCCACAACCTTGCCGAGTTGCCCGGCGTGTCGGGCGACGACCCGAGAGCGCCGTTATGGCACGGTTACCTGTTCGCAACGCTAAGTGACCGAAGTCGTCACCCTGTGCAACGAGCCCCCTCTCGGCGGTCCTGGAAGGCCCCGGACACCCTGGCGGGAGACCGGACCCAGGGCTCGCAACAGTACTCCATTCGGGCCACGCGCGTGGATCGCCTCGCCGCCGAACTTCTCACGCGTGGCGCGAGTTGAGCCGGGAGTACCCGGAGTCCACGCCCGATTCGTGAGGGATGCGCGTGGTGTGCTTCACGGAATCTTCAGAAGCGGAACCAGGGCCTTCGGTCATACGTCCCTTTCTCGTGCGGCACAGGAAGTTCGCGTAGCCTCGTGAGCTTCGGTACGAAAAGCGGACTGGTGACGAGAAGGGCAGGTAAGGGTCGGAAATGGGCGTAAGGCCGGACAACTCCCAGGACGAGCAGGACAAGCCCCAGGGGAAGAAGCGGGTGGATCTGAGCGTGCCTCAGGTGGCGGGCAGCGCGGTCGCCGCCGTCGTGGCCGCGAAGCTCGCCTCCAGTTTCGGCGTCTACGGCACGATCCTGGGGGCGGGCGTGGTCAGTGCGCTCGCCACCTGTGGCGGCACCGTCTTCCAGCACTTCTTCAGCCGTACCGGCGAGCAGATACGTGACGTGGCGGTGCAGACGAAGCCCAAGGGCAAACAGGTGCCGGTGACGGCCGAGGGGCGCCCGGTCCCGCGCACCTTCCGCTCGGACGAGTCGATGGACGCGACGAAGGCCATGGCCACCGGCGGCCGCCTTCCCGCCGCCCGCCCCGCCACGGCCGCCCTGCCGACGACCACGACGTGGGGGGCGCCGGGACCGGCGGGCGCCGGGGCCGTGGCGGCGCCGCACGGCGCGGCCGAGGAGGACATGACGCGGCTCCTCGACACCGGCGGGGTCGCCGACCTCTTCCCCGATGACACCGGCGGGACGCAACTGCCCGACGCGGCCAAGGAGGAGCAGACACGGTCCCTTGGCGCGGCCGACCCGGAGGAGACGCGCCTCGGTACGGCCGACCAGGGAGAGACGCGCCTTAGCACGGCCGACCCGGAGCAGACGCGGTTCCTCGGTACGGCCGACCCGGAGAGGACACGGATCCTCGGGGCCGTCGATGCCGACAAGACGCAGCTCCTCAAGGTGGGCCCGGTCGACGACGCGACCCGGATGCTGCGGCCCGCGACGGGCCTCCCGCACCAGGCGGCCTCCGCCGCCGGCGGCGACGAGGAGTTCACCGAGGGCACCGTGCACACGGTCCGCGTGAAGCGGTGGAAGAAGCCGTTGATCGCCGCCGCCGTCGTCTTCGGCGTCACCATGGGCGGCATCACCACGTATGAGATCGTGGCCGGGCACAGCTTCAGCGGTGACAGCGGCGGGACGACGTTCCGGGACGCCTTCACCGGCCACCACAAGTCGACCGGCGACAGCGACCCGGCCCCCAGCACGCCGACGCCCTCCGACGGCAGCAGCACCGGCACGGAGAGCGGCACCCCGCGCGACGGAGACGGCCCGTCCACGGGCGAGGACGCCACGCCCACTCCGACGCCGAGCACCAGCAGCGGTTCGGACACCGGGTCCGGCACGGACTCCGACCCGGACCCGGACGGCAACGGCTCGGACAACGGCGGGAACAGCGACGGCGGCAAGGCGACCCCGACCCCGACGCCCACGCCGACCCCGTCGGGGAGCGCGGACACCGGCACCGGGCCGGGCGCCGGCACCAGCGGGCAGAGCCCGGCGCAGTAGGCGCGGGCCGCCGCCGAGGACCCGGCGCGCCGCCTCAGTCGCCGAGGACCCGCCGCAGGTAGGCGTTGCCGAAGAGGCGGTCCGGGTCCAGCCGGTCACGCAGCCGGGTGAACTCGCCGAAGCGCGGATAGGCCTGCGCGAAATACGCGGCGTCGCGCGTGTGGATCTTGCCCCAGTGCGGGCGGCCCTCATGCGCGGTGAAGATCTGCTCGGCGGCCGTGAAGTAGCGCTGGTACGGGGTGCCCCGGTACATGTGGACCGCGATGTAGGCGCTGTCACGGCCGGACGCGGTGGACAGGGTGATGTCGTCGGCGGGGGCCGTGCGGACCTCGACGGGGAAGCTGACGCGCAGGGGCGAGCGGTCCACCATGGACTTCAGCTCGCGCAGCGTCTCCACCAGCGCCGCCCGCGGGACGGCGTACTCCATCTCCACGAAACGGACGCGGCGCGGCGAGGTGAAGACCTTGTACGGGATGTCCGTGTACGTCCGCGCGGAGAGCGCCTTGCTGGAGATCTTGGCGATCGCCGGGATCGTGGCGGGCACCGCGCGGCCGAGCGTATTGACCACCTGGAACAGCCCGTTGGAGAGCACCTCGTCGTCGACGAAGCCGCTCAGCCGGGAGACCGGGGCCTCGGGACCCGCGCTGCGGTTGTTGCGCTTGGTGTTGCAGTTTCCGGTGTGCGGGAACCAGTAGAACTCGAAGTGCTCGTTCTCGGCGTACAGCTCGTCGAAGTCGGCGGTGACCCGGTCGAAGCTCATCGGCTCCTCGCGCGCGGTGAGCAGGAAGAGCGGCTCGACGGCGAAGGTGAGGGCGGTGATGACGCCGAGCGCGCCGAGGCCGACGCGGGCGGCCGCGAAGACCTCCGGGTTCTCCTTCTCGGAGCACCTCAGGAGTTCACCGCTCGCCGTCACCAGTTCGAGGCCCTTGATCTGGGCGGCGATCGAAGCCGAGTCGCGGCCCGTGCCGTGCGTGCCGGTGCTGGTGGCGCCGGAGACGGTCTGCTCCATGATGTCGCCCATGTTGGTGAGCGACAGGCCCTCGCGGGCCAGGGCCAGATTGAGCCGCTTGAGCGGGGTGCCAGCCTCGACCGTGACCGTCCCGGCGGCCCGGTCGACCGAGCGGATGCCGGTCAGCAGCTGAGGGCGTATCAGCACCCCGTCGGTGGCGGCCGCCGCGGTGAAGGAGTGGCCGGTGCCGACGGCCTTCACCGTCAGGCCGTCCCGCGCCGCGCCGCGCACGGCCGCGGCCAGCTCCTCCGCGGAGGCGGGCGTCACCTCGCGCGCGGGACGCGCGGTGACGTTCCCCGCCCAGTTACGCCATGTTGCGCCGCTCTTCGCGCCCTTGTCCGTCTGCGCCGTGCTCATCGCTCGTCCCTCCCCGCCGCGGAACCGGCTGCTGCAGCCGGCGGTAGCCGAGGAACGCGACCACGACCGCGACGGCACCGGCGACCCCCGGCACCCCGTACCCCGCCTTCGCGCCGGCGGCATCGATCACCCAGCCGGCCGCGGAGGAGCCGAGCGCGACCCCGACCGCGAGTCCGGTGCTCACCCAGGTCATGCCCTCGGTCAGTTTCGCGCGTGGTACGTGCTGCTCGACGAGGGCCATCGTCGTGATCATCGTCGGTGCGATGGACAGGCCCGCAACGAAGAGCGCCACGGCCAGAAACGCCAGGTTCCCGACCAGTTGGAGGGGGATCATACTCAGGCCCATCGCGACGACCCCGACCAGCCACCTGCGCGCGGGCGCCCCCGTGAAGTGCAGCAGGCCGAAGACGGCGCCCGCGACGCAGGACCCGGACGCGTACACGGCGAGCACCACACTGGCCAGGGACTTGTGCCCCTGGTCCTCCGCGAAGGCCACCGTCACGACGTCGACGGCCCCGAAGATCGCGCCCGTCGCCACGAACGTGGCCACCAGGACCTGCAACCCGCGCGCGCGGAGCGCCGATCCGCCGCCGTGCTGCGCGCGCGGGTGCGGCGCGGGCTCGGTGGCGCGCTGCCCGGTCAGCCAGAAGACGCCCGCCGCGAGGAAACACCCCGCAAGGAGCGGCCCGGCCTCCGGGAACCACGCCGTGGACAGCCCGATCGAGAGGATCGGCCCGAAGATGAAGCACACCTCGTCGATCACGGACTCGAAGGAGTACGCCGTGTGCAGCTGCCGCGGCGCGTCCTGGTACAGGACGGCCCACCGCGCCCGGATCATCGAGCCGACGCTCGGCACGCAGCCGATGAACGCGGCGCACAGGAACAGCGTCCAGTCCGCGGCCTCGTAGGTCGCGCAGAGCAGCATCGCGGCGACCGCGACGAGCGAGACCAGCGTGGCCGGACGCAGCACGCGCCGCTGGCCGTACCGGTCGACCAGGCGGGAGATCTGCGGCCCGATCGCCGCGGCGGACAGGGCCACCGTCGCCGACAGGGCGCCGGCCAGTCCGTAGCGCCCGGTCAGCTGCGAGACCATCGTGACGATGCCGATGCCCATCATCGACAGGGGCATCCGGCCCAGGAACCCGGCCACGGAGAAACTCTTGGTGCCGGGCAGGGCGAAAATGGCGCGGTAGGGGCTGGGCAACGGGACTCCGGCGTCAGGGCGGGGCGTAAGGGGTAGGTCGGTGGTGCGACCGATACAGCTTACGCGTGTCATGGACGGGCGGCATGGCAGTTCTCCGCCTGTCAGTGGCGGGTGGCAGGATCGAAGACATGCCAGACGCTGCCAAGCTCGACGCCCGCCCCTACGACGCCTTGCTGCTGCTCTCGTTCGGAGGCCCCGAGGGCCCCGACGACGTCGTCCCGTTCCTGGAGAACGTGACGCGGGGCCGCGGCATCCCCACGGAGCGGCTCAAGGAAGTGGGGCAGCACTACTTCCTGTTCGGCGGGGTCAGCCCCATCAACGACCAGAACCGGGCGCTGCTCGACGCCTTGCGCAAGGACTTCGCCGAGCACGGCCTGGACCTGCCGGTCTACTGGGGCAACCGGAACTGGGCGCCGTACCTGACCGACACCCTGCGCGAGATGGTCACGGACGGACACCGCCGCATCCTCGTGCTCGCCACCAGCGCGTACGCGTCGTACTCGGGCTGCCGCCAGTACCGCGAGAACCTCGCGGAGTCGCTGGCCGCCCTGGAGGCCGAAGGTCTTGAGCTGCCCACGATCGACAAGCTGCGCCACTACTTCAACCACCCCGGCTTCGTCCGTCCCATGGTCGACGGCGTCCTGAAGTCCCTCGCCGACCTTCCCGAGGACGTCCGGGACGGCGCCCACATCGCCTTCAGCACGCACTCCATCCCCACCGCGGCGGCCGACACCTCCGGCCCGGTGGCGGAGCACGGCGACGGCGGCGCGTACGTGCGGCAGCACCTGGACGTCGCGCGCCTGATCGCCGACGCCGTGTGCGAGGAGACCGGCGTCGACCACCCCTGGCAGCTCGTCTACCAGTCGCGTTCCGGCGCTCCGCACATCCCGTGGCTGGAGCCCGACATCTGCGACCACCTGGAGGAGCGCCACGGGGCCGGTGTCCCGGCCGTCGTCATGGCCCCCATCGGGTTCGTCTCGGACCACATGGAGGTCCTCTACGACCTCGACACCGAGGCCACGGCCAAGGCGGCGGAGCTGGGTCTGCCGGTCCGCCGGTCGGCGACCGTGGGCGCCGACCCGCGCTTCGCCGCCGCCGTCCGGGAGCTGGTCCTGGAGCGGGCCGCGGGCGAGAGCGGCGCGGACGTCGCACCGTGCGCGCTCGGCGCCCTCGGCGCCAGCCATGACCTGTGCCCGGTGGGCTGCTGCCCGGCCCGCGCCCCCAAGCCCGCCGCCGCGGGCGCCGACAGCCCGTACGCGTAAGGACGCCGACGTGACCGACCTCAAGGCCGAACTCCTCGCCGTCGCCCTGGAGGCGGCCGCCCGCGCCGGGACCTTCCTGCGCGACGGGCGCCCCGCCGACCTCGGCGTCGCCGCCACCAAGACCAGCGCCGTCGACGTGGTCACCGAGATGGACATCGCCTCCGAGAAGCTCATCACCGACTTCCTGGCCGAGCGCCGCCCCGACGACGGCGTGCTCGGCGAGGAGGGCGCCTCCAGCGAGGGCAGCAGCGGCGTCCAGTGGGTCATCGACCCCATCGACGGAACCGTCAACTACCTGTACGGGCGCCCCGACTGGTCCGTCTCCATCGCGGCCCGCAAGGACGGCGAGACGATCGTCGGCGTCGTCGCCGCGCCGATGCGCGCCGAGACCTACCGCGCCGTCCTGGGGGAGGGCGCCCACGTGAACGACCGGCCCGCCCACGCGCGCGTGGCGCCCCCCTTCGGACAGGCGCTGGTCGGCACCGGCTTCGGTTACCTGGAGTCGCGCCGGGCCCGACAGGCCGACGTCGTACGGGAGTTGGTACCCCGGGTCCGGGACATCCGGCGCGGCGGCTCGGCCGCGATCGACCTCTGCGACGTGGCGCTCGGTCGCCTCGACGCGTACTACGAGCGCGGCCTCAACCCCTGGGACTACGCGGCCGGCGACCTGATCGCCCGCGAGGCGGGCGCGCTGACCGGTGGCCGTCCCGGCGACCCCGTGTCGCCCGAGCTGACGGTCGCCGCGCCGCCCGGCCTCTTCGAGCCGCTGCAGAACCTGCTGGAGGAGCTGGGCGCCTGGCACGACTGACGCGGCCGTGCCCGCACACGGCGAAGGGCCCCGGCGCCCGCCTGGATCGATATCAGGCGCCGGGGCCCTTCCCTGTGCCGGTCTGGTCTGTCGGAGGTCGGTCAGGCGCTCGCGGCGTGGATCTCCACGCCGTGCTCGGCGGCGAGGCGGTGGAGGTCGTCCAACTCGCCCTGCTCGACCTCCGCGAGGAAGTCGTCGCCGGTCTCGCGCGCCAGCGTGAGGTCGGACTCGGCCGCCTTTATGCGCTGCAGCAGTCCTGCGGTGAATGCGTCCATGGTTGCGCCCCCTCGTCCTGGGTCGTGGGTCGGTGGCACGGGGGTGTGCCCTGTGGAAGGGGTGATCACGTCTCGAGCCGCCTGCGGTGAGCAGCTCGTGGCACGCCACATACAAAGCGTGATCGCGGGTGTAGAACCGTCCTCCCCCCGGCCCCATCCGCGGAAACCTCAACACCCGGAGAAAAACCGGCATTCCCCCGCCGCCTGGCCGCCTTACAGCCGGTTTATGGCCGAAAGGGGCAGGATGGAGGCTCACATCCCAGGAAACGATCTGCCCGCGTGCGCCCGAACCTGCCCGCGGGTGGCCAGAGGAAGGACAGCGACGTGCGCGTACTCGTCGTCGAGGACGAGCAACTGCTCGCCGATGCGGTGGCCACCGGGCTGCGCCGGGAGGCCATGGCCGTCGACGTCGTGTACGACGGTGCGGCGGCCCTCGAGCGCATCGGCGTCAACGACTACGACGTGGTCGTGCTCGACCGCGACCTCCCGCTCGTGCACGGCGACGACGTCGCCCGCAAGATCGTCGAGCTGGGCATGGCCACCCGCATCCTGATGCTGACCGCCTCCGGTGACGTCAGCGACCGCGTGGAGGGCCTGGAACTGGGCGCCGACGACTACCTGCCCAAGCCCTTCGCGTTCAGCGAGCTGACGGCCCGTGTGCGGGCTCTGGGACGCCGTACGAGCGTGCCCCTGCCGCCCGTCCTGGAGCGCGCCGGGATCAAGCTCGACCCGAACCGGCGCGAGGTGTTCCGCGACGGCAAGGAGATCCAGCTCGCCCCGAAGGAGTTCGCCGTCCTGGAGGTGCTGCTGCGCAGCGAGGGCGCCGTCGTCTCCGCCGAGCAGCTTCTGGAGAAGGCCTGGGACGAGAACACGGACCCGTTCACGAACGTCGTGCGCGTCACCGTGATGACGCTGCGCCGCAAGCTGGGCGAGCCCGCGGTCATCGTCACGGTGCCCGGCTCCGGCTACCGGATCTGATCCCACCATGGCCGCCCCAGCGCCCCCCACCGCGCCTCCGAAGCCGAGCTGGAAACCGGGCACGAAAGTCGACCCGCCCTTCCCCTGGCTCCGCCCCACCATCCGCATACGGCTCACGCTGCTCTACGGCGGCATGTTCCTCATCGCGGGCATCCTGCTGCTGTCGATCATCTACATGCTCGCGGCGCAGGCGCTCAACGTGGGCAGCGACCTGCCGTTCAAGATCATCAACCACAACCTCGTCAGCTCGGTCTGCGCCATCCCGTCCGACCCGACGGACAACCAGCTCAACGACGCCCTTAACGACTGCGTCAACCAGCAGCGCCAGCACGCCCTGGACGTCCTGCTGAGCCGCTCCCTCATGGCTCTGCTCGGCCTCGCGATCATCGCCTTCGCCTTCGGGTACGCGATGGCGGGCCGCGTCCTGTCCCCGCTCGGCCGCATCACGCGCACCGCGCGCCGCGTGGCCGGCACGGACCTGACGCGCCGCATCGAGCTGGACGGCCCGGACGACGAGCTGAAGGAGCTGTCGGACACCTTCGACGAGATGCTCGACCGCCTGGAGCGGGCGTTCACGGCGCAGCAGAGGTTCGTGGGCAACGCCTCGCACGAACTGCGCACCCCGCTCGCCATCAACCGCACCCTCCTGGAGGTCCACCTCTCGGACCCGGGCGCCCCGGTCGAGCTGCAACAGCTCGGCAAGACCCTGCTCGCCACGAACGAGCGCAGCGAACAGCTGGTGGAGGGCCTGCTGCTGCTCGCCCGCAGCGACAACCAGATCGTCGAGCGCAAGCCCGTGGACCTGGCGGAGGTCGCCTCCCAGGCGCTCGATCAAGCCAGGTCCGAGGCGGAGGAGAAGGGCGTGGAGGTCCGGGGCGAGCGCAAGGAGGCGGTCGTCCAGGGCAACGGCGTCCTCCTGGAGCGCATCGCGCTGAACCTCGTCCAGAACGCGATCCGCTACAACGTCGCGGAGGGCGGCTGGGTCCAGGTCGACACCGAGGCCCAGCACGGGCAGGCCGTCCTGCTGGTCGCCAACACGGGCCCGGTCGTCCCCGCGTACGAGATCGACAACCTCTTCGAACCGTTCCGGCGGCTGCGCACCGAGCGCACCGGCAGCGACAAGGGGGTCGGGCTCGGCCTGTCCATCGCCCGGTCGGTGGCGCGGGCGCACGGTGGCCGGATCACCGCGGTGCCCCGGGAGGGGGGTGGCCTCGTGATGCGTGTCACCCTGCCGATCTAGGCCGGTTCGACGTGCGCCGCGCGGAGGGATCTGACATGCTTCCGCCGACGCGCTGGAAGAGTTCGCTTTTAGCGGAATTTTCGGGACCTGCAACCCGTCAGTCCGTGTGTGATCGATCACAAGGGCGATATTCCGGGTTTCTACTCTGCGTGATCGTAAAAGCCGTCTGAAAGCCGGAAAATCCGAGTTTTCGGGCACCTTGATCACGGGAAGTACACGGGGTGGCGCCCGTGCGGTACGAAATCGGACCGTGTACGGTCCCGATCGCCACCCAAGCCGATCACTCCTGAGGGGTCCGGTTGGGTGTCGATTGAGTAACAGACCTTGATGTGAGGCAAAATCTCCGCCTCAGGTCGGGCACAAGTCCGGCCTCTCATGCGTTACGTGCGCTGAGACACCGCATACACCCAGAGGGGGAGAGCGCGACATGGCAACGGACTACGACACCCCACGCAAGACAGATGATGACCTCAACGAGGACAGCATCGAAGAGCTGAAGTCCCGGAGGAACGACAAGTCGGCGTCCAACGTCGACGTGGACGAGTTCGAGGCGGCCGAGGGTCTGGAACTTCCGGGCGCCGACCTCTCGAACGAGGAGCTGGCCGTCCGGGTCCTGCCCAAGCAGCAGGACGAGTTCACCTGCATGAGCTGCTTCCTGGTGCACCACCGCAGCCAGCTCGCGCGGGAGAAGAACGGCCAGCCGATCTGCCGCGACTGCGACTGAGGTGGGGTCGGGCATGAGTGGCTCGACCCCGCCCTGGAAGCGCCGCATCCGCAGCAAGCACCGGGATGCGGCAGAAGGCCCGTCAGAGGCCGTGCGTGACGACGACGGGCGGGGCTCTTCCACCAGTGAAGACGCCTCGCTCGAAGCGGCGCACCCCCGCGACACGACGGGTGCCCCGACGGCGGCCGGTGTCGTGGTGGCGCACGACTCCGACGCGGTCGAGGCGACGGGCAGCGACATGTCGCCGGCCCGGCGTCGCAGGGACGCCATGAAGGACGGCGTCCGCAAGAGCGGCAGTGCCGCCAGAACCGGCCTGACCAAGAGCGGCAGCGCCGCACGGACCGGCCTCGCCAAGAGCGGCAGCGCCGCCAGAGCCGCGGTCGGCCACCTCGCCGACCGGATCATCGACATCGCCCCGCGCGTGCCCGTACGGGACCTCGCGACCCTGCGCAGACACTTCCCGGGCCTGGGGCCCGAGCAGATCGCCGACAAGCTGGTCGCCGGAGCGGCGGCCGCCTCGTCCACGGTGGGCGCCGGTGTCGGCGTGGCCGCGATGCTGCCCGTCCCGCCCGCGATGCCGGCCGAACTGGCCGCGGAGATCACGGGCGTCGCGGCGATCGAGCTGAAGCTCATCGCCGAACTCCACGAGGTCTACGGGGTCCGGCCCCCCGGGAACCTGCCCAGCCGCAGCAGCGCCTACCTGACCTCCTGGTCCGAGGAGCGCGGGATCGACGTCTCGAAGCCGTCGACCCTGAACGCGGCGCTGGGCGGCCAGATGAAGCGCGAACTGCGCCAGCAGATCATGAAGCGGATGGTCCGCAACCTCCCCGCCCTGATGCCGTTCCTGGTGGGCGCCGCGGTCGGCGCGGCCATGAACCGCAGGGACACCAAGAAGCTCGCCGAGCGGGTCCGCAAGGACCTGCGCCGCCTCCAGGTGCCCTGGGACGCCCTGCCCGAGCTGCCGGCCCTGCCCGTACCGAAGGACGCCCTGGAGATCGAGGACTGATCCCCGTAGGACCGGCCCTTGCGGCACGCGCGCGCCGGCGCGGGGGAGGCCCCGGCCGGGTCAGGCGCCCAGAGCCTTTGCCAGAACTTCAGGTTCGCGGGTCGACAGGTAGACGTACGGCGTCGGATCGGACGGGTCCGTGATCTGGGCGCGGACCGCCGTGGGGACGTAGCTGCGCAGGAGCATGAAGGCGCGCGGGTCCGCCTTGTACGTGCGCCAGGCGCGCGCCTCCTCCGCGTCCAGGATCTCGACGGAGCCCAGCGCCGACAGCGGGATCCGCGCTTCCCCCGCCACCAGCGAGTCGCCCACGACGCGGATCCGCACGGAGCCGTACTGGCTGGTGATCACGGCCGCCACGAGGATTCCGCCGACGAACCCGCCGAGCAGCGGCAGCGTGCCGAAGGGCAGCAGCGTCAGACCGCAGGCCACCCCCACGAGGAAGGTGACGAGCCACCACGTTTTAGGTGCGGTGAGGCGTTCTTCGTAAGGCGTCGTCGAGAGCTCCATGCGACCAAGCTTGGCACGATGCGCGACGGCACAGGACGCGCAGGTAAGGTCTGCGCCTGTGAGTGGTACTTCAGCAGCTCTGACGCCCCCCGCCGACGCCATAACGCCGGTGCGCCACCCCGACGCTCCCGCCCCCGGTGAGCTTCTCGGCGCGCACTACGGCCACTGTTTCGGCTGCGGCGGTGAGCAGCCGCACGGACTGCACCTTGCGGCGCGCGCCGGTGACGGTGTGCGCGTCACCGCCGAGTTCACCGTGCGCTCCGCCCACCAGGGCGCGCCCGGCCTGGCCCACGGCGGTGTCCTCGCCGCCGCCCTCGACGAGACGCTCGGTTCGCTCAACTGGCTGCTGCGGGTCATCGCCGTGACCGGCCGGCTGGAGACGGACTTCGTGCGGCCCGTGCCCGTGGACACCGTGCTGCACCTGTCCGCGGAGGTCACCGCCGTCGCAGGCCGCAAGATCTACTCGACCGCCACCGGCCGGCTCGGCGGCCCCGACGGGCCCGTCGCGGTCCGCGCCGACGCCCTGTTCATCGAGGTCAAGGTCGACCACTTCATCGACAACGGCCGCCCGCAGGAGATCCAGGCGGCCATGAGCGACCCGGACCAGGTCCGGCGCGCGCGTGCCTTCGAGGTGAACCCGTGAACCAGCCGCTGGACGTGCTCATCCGGCGCGTCGACCCCGATGTGCCGCTGCCCGCGTACGCGCACCCGGGTGACGCGGGCGCCGACCTGCGCACCACCGAGGGGTGCGTCCTCGCGCCGGGCGAGCGCGTGGTCCTGCCCACCGGCGTGGCTGTCGCGCTGCCCGAGGGGTACGCGGCCTTCGTGCACCCGCGCTCCGGGCTCGCCGCTCGCTGTGGTGTCGCTCTGGTGAATGCCCCGGGGACGGTGGATGCCGGGTACCGTGGGGAGATCAAGGTGATCGTGGTGAATCTCGACCCGCGCGAGAAGGTGCGGTTCGAGCGCTTCGACCGGATTGCCCAACTGGTCGTCCAGCAGGTCGAGAGGGTGCGCTTCCAGGAGGTCGCGCAGCTTCCCGGCTCCGTGCGGGCCGAGGGGGGCTTCGGGTCCACGGGAGGCCACGCCTCGGTGGGCACGGACGGTCAACAGGGTGGGAATCGATACGCATCGGTCGTATCCGACCGGGAAGGACAGTGACGTGTTCGGACGTCGCAAGAAGAACAGCTCCGCTGAAGACGCAGTGGACGCGGCGGGCGAGGCCGAGCAGGTCGACGGTGTCGACGGGGCCGACAGTGCCGGTACGGACGCCGAGGGGCGCTCCGCGCGCGTCCGGCTGGAGCCGGAGCCGCGGCCCGACGGGCCCTGGGACTCCACCGAGGTCCGCGAGCCCGGCGAGGGCCGGGTCGACCTGGGCGGACTCTTCGTCCCCGGTGTGGACGGCATGGAGCTGCGCGTGGAGGTCGCGGGTGACGCGATCGTCGCCGCGACGGTCGTCCTCCAGGACAGCGCGGTCCAGCTGCAGGCCTTCGCCGCCCCCAAGAAGGAGGGCATCTGGGGCGAGGTCCGCGAGGAGATCGCCTCGGGCATCACCCAGCAGGGTGGTGTGATCGACGAGGTCGAGGGTCCGCTCGGCTGGGAGCTGCGGGCCCAGGTGCCGGTGCAGCTGCCGGACGGCACCGGCGGTTTTCAGGTCGTGCGGTTCATCGGTGTGGACGGCCCGCGCTGGTTCCTGCGCGGTGTCATCTCGGGCCAGGGCGCGGTGCAGCCGCAGGCGGCCGGCCTGCTGGAGCAGATCTTCCGGGACACCGTCGTGGTCCGCGGCGAGGGCCCGATGGCCCCGCGCGACCCGATCGTCCTGAAGCTTCCCGACGACGCGCAGATGGTCGCCGAGGGCGCCGGTCAGGACGCCGCGGACGGCTCGCGCTTCTCCGGCGGCATGGGCCAGCTGGCCCGGGGTCCGGAGATCACCGAGGTTCGCTGACCCGTCGGTCCGTACACCGGCCGGGGCCGCGCATCCCAAGGGGTGCGCGGCCCCGGCCGTTTTCCTGTCCGCTCCCAACTGCCGTTCCGTTCCGCGTACTTGACGGGGGGCTGGTCCGTACCTAGGGTCACCGGCCAGCGCTGTGGTTCATATCAGCGCCTAGCGTTCACATACGAGAACGGATGGCCCCCACCATGCAGGCTCGTCACAGAAGATCGCGTCCCGCCCTGCTCGCCACCCTCGCCACCGCCGTCGCCGCGCTGGTCGCCGGCGTCGTCACCGGGCCCGCCGCGGACCGCGCCGAGGCCGCCCCCACCGCCTTCGCCCACCCCGGCGTCACCGTCTCCCGGGCACAGCTGGACTTCGCCAAGGCCAAGGTCGACGCCGGCGCGCAGCCCTGGAAGAGCGCCTTCGACCAGATGATCGCCGGCAAGTACGCCGATCTGAACCGCACCCCCAAGCCCCGAGCCACCGTCGAGTGCGGCTCGTACTCGAACCCCAACTACGGCTGCACCGACGAGCGCGAGGACGCGATAGCCGCGTACACCGACGCGCTCGCCTGGTACTTCACGCGCGACGAGCGGTACGCGAAGAAGTCGATCGCACTCATGGACGCCTGGTCCGGGACGATCAAGGAGCACACCAACAGCAACGGGCCGCTGCAGACCGGCTGGGCAGGCTCCTCCTGGCCCAAGGCCGCCGAGATCATCAAGTACACGTACACCGGCGGCTGGGCCAATGAGGCGCGCTTCAAGACCATGCTGCGCGACGTCTACCTGCCGAAGATCATCAACGGCTCCAACTCCAACGGGAACTGGGAGCTGTCGATGATGGAGGCCGCCGTCGGCATCTCCGTCTTCCTGGAGGACAAGGCGTCCTACGACAAGGCGATGGCGAAGTTCCGCACCCGCACGGCCGCCTACGTCTACCTCGCCTCGGACGGCGCGCTGCCCAGGACCGTGCCGAGCCAGAACCTGGACACCAAGGCCAAGATCGTCAGCTACTGGCAGGGCCAGTCGACGTTCGTGACCGGCCTGACGCAGGAGACCTGCCGCGACTTCACCCACACCGGGTACGGCATCTCCGCCATCTCGCACATCGCCGAGACCAGCCGCATCCAGGGCCAGGATCTGTACGGCACGGACGTCGGCGAGCGGCTGCGCCAGGCGCTCGGCTTCCACGCCAAGTACGAGCTCGGGGAGGCTCCGCCGAGCTGGCTGTGCGGCGGCAGCGTCACCCGCGGGCTCGGCCCCGTCACCGAGGTCGGCTACAACGCCCTGCACACCCGCCTCGGCACCGCCATGACCAACACCCAGAAGCTGACCGAGCAGCAGCGGCCCGCCGGCTCCGACAACCTCTTCGTCGCCTGGGAGACCCTCACCCACGCCGAGAACCCGAGCTGACCCGCGCGGCCTCGCCATTGCCCGGCCGGGCGCCGCGTGACCATACTGGCGCCCGGCCGGGAACGTACGTACGGGGGAGCGGGACGCATGACCGAGAGCACCGGGGCGGGGAGTGCCGTCCTCGGCCAGGACGGCGGCGGGCCGATGGTCGTCGTGCGGGACCTGCACCGCTCCTACGGCACCGGCGCCGCCGCCGTGCACGCCCTGCGCGGCGTCTCCTTCGAGATCCCGCGCGGCGAACTCGTCGCGCTCAAGGGCCGCTCGGGCTCCGGCAAGACGACCCTGCTCAACCTCGTCGGCGGCCTCGACACACCGGACCGCGGCGAGGTCGAGGTCGACGGACTCGACCTCGCCGGCCTCGGTGAGAACGGGCTCCTGGAGCTGCGCCGCGACCGCGTCGGCTTCGTCTTCCAGTCCTTCGGGCTCATCCCGATCCTCTCCGCCGCCGAGAACGTCGGCGTCCCGCTGCGGCTGCGCGGGACGCCGGTGCGCGAACGCGAGGAACGGGTCGCCCTGCTCCTGACCCTCGTCGGCCTCGAGAACCACGCCGGGCAGCGGCCCGGCGAGCTCTCCGGCGGCCAGCAGCAGCGCGTCGCCATCGCCCGCGCCCTGGCCAACCGGCCCGCCCTGCTGATCGCCGACGAACCGACCGGCCAGCTCGACGCGGAGACCGGGCTCGCCGTGATGGAGCTGCTGCGCGCCGTCGTGCGCAGCGAGCGCGTCACGGCGCTGGTGGCCACACACGATCCGACGCTGCTCGGCCTCGCCGACCGGGTCCTGGAGCTGAGCGACGGCGAGATCGTCGAGCACCGGACCGAGCGCTGAACCGAGTACCGGGCCGAGCACCGAGCGGTCCACGCGGGCATCAGGGTTCTGTCAAAGACCGCCGCCCACCAGGCATCCGTCCGCTCCGCCACCCCCGATGACCGTAAGGTCGACGCCATGGGACGCGGCAAGCTTCGGATCTACCTCGGTTCCGCACCGGGCGTCGGCAAGACGTACGCGATGCTGGCCGAGGCGCACCGTCGCACCGAGCGCGGCACTGACTGTGCCGTCGCCTTCGTCGAGCACCACCGGCGGCCCCGGACCGAGGTCATGCTGCACGGCCTCGAAGTCGTCCCGCGCAAGGAGATCGCGTACCGCGGCTCCGTCTTCCCCGAGATGGACGTCGACGCCGTCCTGACGCGGGCCCCGGCCGTCGCTCTCGTCGACGAGCTGGCGCACACGAACGTGCCGGGCTCGCGCCACGCCAAGCGCTGGCAGGACGTCGAGGAACTGCTCGCCGCGGGCATCGACGTCGTCTCGACCGTCAACATCCAGCACCTGGAATCACTCGGCGACGTCGTCGAGGCGATCACCGGTGTCCGCCAGCGCGAGACGGTCCCCGACGAGGTCGTGCGCCGCGCGGACCAGATCGAACTCGTCGACATGTCGCCCCAGGCCCTGCGCCGCCGGATGGCCCACGGCAACATCTACAAACCGGACAAGGTCGACGCGGCCCTCTCCAACTACTTCCGCCCCGGCAACCTCACCGCCCTGCGCGAACTGGCCCTCCTGTGGGTCGCCGACCGCGCCGACGAGTACCTCCAGCAGTACCGGGGCGAGCACAACATCCGCTCCACCTGGCAGGCTCGCGAGCGCATCCTCGTCGGCCTCACCGGGGGCCCCGAGGGCCGCACGCTGATCCGGCGCGCGGCACGGCTCGCGGAGAAGGGCGCGGGTGGCGAGGTCCTCGCGGTCTACATCGCGCGCAGCGACGGACTGACCGCCGCCTCGCCCAAGGAACTCGCCGTGCAGCGCACCCTCGTCGAGGACCTCGGCGGCACGTTCCACCACGTGATCGGCGACGACGTCCCCGCGGCGCTCCTGGAGTTCGCCCGCGGCGTCAACGCCACGCAGATCGTCCTCGGCTCCTCCCGCCGCAAGACCTGGCAGTACGTCTTCGGACCCGGCGTCGGCGCGACCGTCGCCCGCGAGTCCGGGCCCGACCTCGACGTCCACATCGTCACTCACGAGGAGGCGGCCAAGGGGCGCGGCCTGCCCGTCGCCCGGGGCGCCCGGCTCGGCCGCACCCGCATCCTCGGCGGCTGGCTCGCCGGCGTCGGCGGCCCCGCGCTGCTCGCCCTCCTGCTCACCCACGTCGACGCCGACCTCGGCCTCGCCAACGACATGCTGTTGTTCCTGTCGCTGACCGTGGCCGCCGCGCTGGTCGGCGGACTGCTCCCGGCGCTCGCCTCGGCCGCGTTCGGCTCGCTGCTCCTGAACTACTTCTTCACGCCCCCCTTGCACCTGTTCACCGTCGCCGACCCGAAGAACATCGTCGCCATCGTGATCTTCGTGGGCGTCGCCGTCTCGGTCGCGTCGGTCGTCGACCTCGCCGCCCGGCGCACCCACCAGGCCGCCCGGCTGCGCGCCGAGTCCGAGATCCTCTCCTTCCTCGCGGGCAGCGTGCTGCGCGGCGACACCAGCCTGGAAGCGCTGCTCGAACGCGTACGCGAGACCTTCGCGATGGAGTCTGTCGCGCTCCTGGAGCGGGAGACGGAGACCTCCGCCTGGACCTGCGCGGGAAGCGTCGGGCCGCACCCCGACGGCCGGCCCGAGGACGCCGACGTCGACGTGCCCGTGGGCGACCACATGGCGCTGGCGCTGACCGGGCGCGTGCTGCCCGCGGAGGACCGGCGGGTGCTCGCCGCCTTCGGCGCGCAGGCCGCCGTAGTGGTGGACCGGCGCCGGCTCCAGTCGGAGGCCGAACAGGCCCGCACCCTCGCCGAGGGCAACCGCATCCGCACCGCCCTGCTCGCCGCCGTCAGCCACGACCTGCGCACCCCGCTCGCCGGCATCAAGGCCGCCGTCTCCTCCTTGCGCTCGCCGGACGTCGACTGGTCGCCCGAGGACCGGGCCGAGCTGCTCGCCGGGATCGAGGCGGGCGCCGACCGGCTCGACCACCTCGTCGGGAACCTGCTCGACATGTCACGGCTCCAGACCGGCACGGTCACCCCGCTCGTCCGGGAGACCGACCTCGACGAGGTGGTGCCGATGGCGCTGGTCGGCGTGGAGGACCCGGAGCTCAGCGTCGACCTCGACATCCCGGAGTCGCTGCCGATGGTCAGCGTCGACAAGGGCCTGCTGGAGCGGGCCGTCGCGAACATCGTCGAGAACGCCGTCAAGTACAGCCCGCCCGACGCCCCCGTCCTGGTCTCCGCCAGCACGCTCGGCCGCCGCGTCGAACTGCGCGTGGTGGACCGCGGTCCCGGCGTCCCGGACGAGGCCAAGGAGCGCATCTTCGCGCCCTTCCAGCGCTACGGAGACGCGCCGCGGGGCGCGGGCGTCGGGCTCGGCCTCGCCGTGGCCCGCGGCTTCGTCGAGGCCATGGGCGGCACACTCGGTGCGGAGGACACTCCTGGTGGCGGACTCACCATGGTCCTCACCCTGCGGGCGGCGGACCCCGTCACCGGCACGGCAGCGACCCGGACCCCAGTGACCGAGACCGCAGTGACCGAGACCGCAGTGACCGATACCGGAGTGACTCAGAACGCGGTGACCGAGACCGCGACAACCGAGACAGCGGCGGCCGACACCGCCGCCGCGCAGAGAGGCAGGCACGCATGACCAGGGTGCTCGTGGTCGACGACGAGCCGGGGATCGTCCGCGCCCTCGTCATCAACTTGAAGGCGCGCAAGTACGAGGTGGACGCGGCGGCCGACGGGGCCGGCGCGCTCCAGCTCGCGGCCGCCCGCCACCCCGACGTCGTCGTCCTGGACCTCGGCCTGCCCGACATGGACGGCGTCGAGGTGATCAAGGGGCTGCGCGGCTGGACCCGCGTGCCGATCCTCGTGCTCTCCGCCCGGCACTCCTCGGACGAGAAGGTCGAGGCGCTCGACGCGGGCGCCGACGACTACGTGACCAAGCCCTTCGGCATGGACGAGCTGCTCGCGCGGCTGCGCGCGGCCGTGCGGCGCGCCGAGCCCACCGGCCCCGGCGGCGACGAGGGGATCGTCGAGACGGACGGCTTCACCGTCGACATGGCCGCGAAGAAGGTCCACCGGGCCGGCCGCGACGTGCGCCTGACCCCGACCGAGTGGCACCTGCTTGAGGTGCTCGTGCGCAACACGGGACGCCTGGTCGGCCAGAAGCAGCTGTTGCAGGAGGTGTGGGGCCCCTCGTACGGCACGGAGACCAACTACCTGCGCGTGTACATGGCCCAGCTGCGCCGCAAGCTGGAGGCCGATCCCTCGCACCCGCGGCACTTCGTCACGGAGCCGGGAATGGGCTACCGGTTCGAGAAATAAGCGCCCCGTGATCGGGGTACACCAGCGAGTACGACCGATGAAGCGGCCCCGGGTAGGCTTCCTGTATGAGTGCTGTTCCTCGTTCCGACAGGGCGTCCGAGAAGCCGGCGGGCCGCTTCCGGCGCATGCTCGACCGGCTGTCCACCTCCCAGGAGGACCTGGAGTCGGAGGAGCTGCGCGAGGACTCCCAGACCACGGGCTGTACGCGCATCGGCGACTGCCAGGACCGCCAGGTGGTCCAGGTAACTGGTACGTTGCGCACGGTGACCCTGCGACCACGCGCCGGAGTCCCGGCCCTGGAGGCGGAGTTGTTCGACGGGTCGGCCGCCCTGGACGTGGTGTGGCTCGGCCGGCGTTCGATTCTGGGAATCGAACCTGGCCGCAAGCTGATCGCTTCCGGGCGGATCTCGATGAGCCGGGGCCGTAGGGTGCTCTTCAACCCGAAGTACGAACTCAGACCGCTCGGACGGGAGTAGCCGGTGACGTCCCTCGACAAGCCGACCGACCGCGAACAGGAAGCCCACCAAGCAGATCAGGGCTCCACCGCTGCGAAGGCGGTGACCGAGGCCGCGCTCTTCGAGGCCTTCGGCGGCGTGCGGGGCATGGTGGAGACGGTCGTGCCCGGCCTCCTCTTCGTGACCATCTTCACGATCAACAAGGACCTGCACGTGTCGGCCATCGCGGCCCTCGCGGTCTCCCTGGTCCTCGTCGTGGTGCGGCTGGTCATGAAGGACACCGTCAAGCACGCCTTCAGCGGCGTCTTCGGTGTCGCGTTCGGCGTCGTCTTCGCGATGTTCACCGGCAACGCCAAGGACTTCTACCTGCCGGGCATGCTCTACACGCTGGGGCTCGCGCTCGCCTACATCGTGACCACGCTCTGCGGCGTCCCCCTGATCGGGCTCATCCTCGGCCCCGTGTTCAAGGAGAACCTGTCGTGGCGCACACGTAACCCCGGCCGCAAGAAGGCGTACGGCAAGGCGAGTTGGGCCTGGGGGCTCATCCTGCTCGCCAAGTGCGCGATTCTCTTCCCGCTGTACTTCTGGGCGGACACGGACTCGGCGACGACGCAGTTCAGCTGGGTGCTGATCGCGCTGAAGATCCCGCCGTTCCTGCTGGCGGTCTATCTGACGTGGGTCTTCCTGGCGAAGGCGCCCGCGCCGATCGATGTGTTCGCCGAGATGGAAGCGGCCGAGGCCGCTGAGAAGGCTGCTTCTGCTGAGGGTGCGCGGCATCGCCGGGAGGCCTGAGGTCATCTCGCGGCCGCGGGCCGTCGATGGCTGGGCGCGCAGTTCCCCGCGCCCCTGAACAGCGGAAGGGGGGGGCCGCCCCCGGCGGCGTGGGGGGGGCCCCCGACCCGC